>NZ_JBHYGG010000257.1:0-47644 GCF_051859125.1 Gemmata sp. | reverse complement strand
GCGCGGAGAAAGAGCGTAAGATTCTCTTCTCCGCGCCCCCGGCGTCCCCTGCGGTGATTCCTCCGTGACCGATCCCGTCCGCGAGAAGGTGCTGGCCGTGTACGCCGAGGCCGACGCGGCGGTGCGCGAGGCCGGGCCGCGGTGCGAGGCGTCCGGCAAGTGCTGCCGGTTCACCGAGTACGGCCACACGCTGTTCATCTCGCACTTCGAAGCCGAGATCCTCCTCGAATCGGCCCCGCCCTACACACAGCCCGTCACACGCGACGGGTGCCCGTTCCAGGTGGGCGGCCTCTGCACGGCCCGCGACGCGCGCCCGCTCGGGTGCCGCATCTACTTCTGTGACCCGGCCTACACCGACCGCATGGTCGAGATCACCGAGACCGCCATCGCGAAGCTGAAGGCGATCGCCGACGAACACGACGCCGGGTGGAACTACGCGCCGCTTCATTACTTCCTGAACGCGGCCGTGCGGGAGGGGCCGGCGGTTTCCGCGCCGGATAGCATGACCCCGCCGGACTCACGGCTCTCGCTGCCGGTGGTGTCGATTCCGGGCGAAGCCGGAGCGTGAGCGGCGGGGTGAGGAGTCGGAGAGAAGCGATGGCACGCGGATGACGCGGACGAGAGACAGGATGAAGAGGATCAGAGAAGACTGCATTTCGAAGAACAGGTTTCCTCTGATCGGTCTTCGATCCTGTCTTTCGTCCGCGTCATCCGCGTGCCATCGCTTCCTGTCTTTCAAACCGCCCCGGCGCTCGCGCTCCGGGTTCGCCAACTGCCAGGAGGGTTCCGCATGCTCCGCTTCTTGGCCTCGCTGCACCTCGCACTTGGGCTCGCGCTCACCACAGCGGCTGCCGACTGGCCGCAGTTCCTCGGCCCGACCCGCGACGACACGACCCCCGAGGCCGTCGAGCCGTGGGCGGCCGACCTCAAGCCGCTGTGGAAGAAGCCCGTCGGCGAGGCGCACAGCTCGCCCGTGGTCGCCGGCGGCGTCGTGTACGCCTTCTACCAGCCGAAGGGCAAGAACGCCGACGCGCTCGCCGCGTTCGACGCGAAGAAGGGCGACCTGCTCTGGGAGAAGAGCTACGACCGGCCCGAGTTCAAGCCGCTGTTCGGCAGCGGCCCGCGGTCCACTCCGGCCGTCGCGGACGGGTCGGTGTTCACGCTCGGCGGCACCGGGATTCTTGCGTGCTGGGACGCGAGGACCGGCGAGATCACGTGGAAGGTGGACACGCTCAAAGACTTCGACACGCAGAACCTGTTCTTTGGCGTCTCGACCTCGCCGATCGTCGTGGACGGGCGCGTCGTCGTCATGGTCGGCGGCAAGGGGGCCGGGGTCGTGGCGTTCGACGCGAAGACCGGGAAGACCGCGTGGAAGGCGACCGACGAGCCCGCGAGTTACTCGTCCCCGGTGTTCAGCGGTGGGCAGTTCATCTTCCTGACCGGGGCGAACCTGCTCGGCCTCGGCCCGAAGGGCGAGAAGCTGTGGGCGGTGCCGTTCGAGGGGAAGGTCGGGCAGTTGGTCGAGTCGTCGGCGACGCCGATCAAGGTCGGCGACGTGGTGCTCGGCAGCACGGTCACGTCGGGCTCGATCGGGCTGGGCCTTACCGAGAAGGACGGGAAGTTCGCGGCGCACAAGCTGTGGGCGAACAAGAAGCTGACGTGCTACTTCTCGACGCCCGTGGCCGTCGGCGAGTACGTCTACATGGTGAACGGCGCGGCGTCGATCACGAACCCGACCATCACCCTGCGGTGCGTGGAACTGGCGACGGGGAAGGTCGCGTGGGAGAAGGCCGGGGTCGGGAAGTACCACGCCGCGATCGTCCGGTGCGGGCCGCCAGGCAAGGAGCGGTTGCTGATGCTCGACGACAACGGGTTCCTCACGCTGTTCGAGCCGGACCCCAAGGAGTTCAAGCCGCTCGCGAAGTCGAAGGTGTGCGAGAAGACGTGGGCGCACCCGGCCCTCGTGGACGGGCACCTGTACCTCCGCGACGACCACCACCTGATCTGCGTCCCGGTGAAGTGACGCCCGCCGTCCGCTTGCCCCCAGGTGTTCCGTGACCGCCGGGCTCATCATCGCTGCCGTGTTGATCGCGCTCGGGCTGGGCACCGGGGCGCGGCAGGTCCGCACGCTCCGCCGCCTCCGCGAGGAGCAGTACACGCCGGAGGTCGACCGCCGCTACTTCCGCGGGCAGGTCCGCCGCCGCGGGCTGGCGGCGCTGGTCCTCTTCAGCATCGGGGCGATGATCGCGGGCTACTACCTGAGCGGCACGGACGCCCGCATGGACGCGCTCGGCGCGCAGCGCGAGACCGGCCAACCGCTCGACGCGGGGGACAAGGAGTTCGCCCGCGGCGTCGCGCTGTACTGGATCGCCGTCATCCTGCTGGTCGGGGTGGTGCTGACGGGTGCCGTGGTCGACTTCTGGGCCACGCGGGTGTACTGGATGGCCCGGTACCGCGAGATCAAGACGGACCACGACACGAAGCTCCGCCGCGACCTCGCCGTGTACCGGCAGCAAAGGCTGAACGACCGCGCGAAGGGACTGAAGCCGCCCGCCGCCGACACCCCCGAGGGCGACCCGCCCGTGGCGTAGCGTAGTGCGGCGTCCGGCGCGGTATAATTCGGGCACGGGGGGTGAATGAAATGAGCGAGAGCGAGCTCGATGCCCTGGAGGCTACCGTACCCGACCTGGCGGTCCGGGCGCTCAACGAAGCCCAGCAACGGGCCCGGGTTTCGGGGCGCCCCGTCGTACTGGTAGTACACGACCAACTCGTGCGCATCGGGCCGGAGGGCACGACCGTACTGTAAGACATGCCGCCGCTGGTCAAGGTAACGACACGGACGAAGCGGGCGACCTCGTGAATCGCATGCCCCGGGTGCGGATGTTCGCCGGGCCAGAAGCTCTTGGCTGCTTCGATCTCGTTCACCTTCGAGACGGTCATCTCCGCGCCGGATAAGGTCGAGTTGCTCCGTGAGGCGCGGGCTCTGGGATACCGCACCTACCTGTCCTCTGCACTGAAATCGCGGAGCGCGTCCGCCGTGCCGGGCACGGAGTCTCTGAACGTGTATAGGCGGGGAAGATGGCCTTCGACTTCGACGCGATCATCTGCGGTGCTGGAGCGGCAGGTCTGATGGCCGCTATTCACGCCGCCGAGCGCGGGCGTCGTGTGCTTCTGTTGGAGAAGGGCAAGAAGGCTGGTGTGAAGATCCTCATGTCCGGCGGCACGCGGTGCAACATCACGCACGACTGTGAGCGGCGCGGCATCATCGAAGCGTTCGGGCCGAACGGGAAGTTCCTGCACTCGGCGCTCGCCCAGCTCGGCCCCCGCGAAACGGTGCAGTTCTTCGAGGCCGAGGGGGTCGCCACCAAGGTTGAGGACACCGGCAAGGTCTTCCCCGTGAGTGATCGGGCGGTCGACGTGCTCGATGCGCTCCTCCGGCGGCTCGGTCGAAGTGGCGCGAAGCTATCGCTGACCGAGCCGGTGCGCGAGATCGCGGCGAACCCCGACGGCGGGTTCCGCGTAGTGACCGCGGCTCGCACGGTGACGGCCGAGAAGGTGCTCGTCACCACGGGCGGCCGGTCGTTCCCGGGGTGCGGCACCACCGGCGACGGGTACGGCTTCGCGGCCGCGTTCGGCCACACCATCCTGCCGCAGCGGCCGGCGCTGGTGCCGCTCACCGTGCAACCGGCGTGGGTCGGCGAACTCCGCGGCATCACGCTCCCCGACCCGAACCTGAAGGTGATCGACCCGGCCGGCAAGGTGCTGGATTCGCGCCGCGGGTCGATGCTGTTCGCGCACTTCGGCCTCACCGGTCCGGCCCCGCTCGATGTGAGTCGCGCCGTCAGCGGCCACCCGAACCCGGCCACGCTCACGCTCGAAGTCGACCTGCTCCCGGGCGAACCGGAGCAGGCGTTCGACGAGTTCGTGCGGGTCGAGACGGCCGCGAACGGCAAGCAACTCCTCGCGGGTGTGCTGTCGGCGAAACTTCCGCGGCGCATCGCCGATCAGGTCGTGGTGCTGTGCGGGCTGCAACCCACCCGCACGGCCGCGGCGCTGAGCAAGCCCGACCGCCAGAAGATCGTCGCCGCGACCAAGCGCCTGCGGCTCCCCTTGCGGGGGACGCTCGGCTTCGAGAAGGCCGAAGTGACGGCCGGCGGCGTGAGTCTCGACGAGGTCGATTCGCGGACGATGCAGAGCAAGAAGCAACCCGGGCTGTACCTCGCCGGCGAGGTGCTCGACCTCGACGGCTGGATCGGCGGGTACAACTTCCAGTCGGCCTGGAGCACCGGGTGGCTCGCCGGCCGTGAGTTGTAACGCGAACTTCTCCCCCGTCGCCCGTGTCTCGCGTTCACCCCCGGAGGCACGAAATGGCGGCGATCGTTCACGACCTCGACTTCGCCGCCCTCGCCGCGTGGGGCACCGAGCGGGTGCCCGCGGCGCTGTTCTGGACCGTCAGCGGGTCGCACCTCTACGGGTTCCCGTCCGTCGACAGCGACGTAGATTTACGCGGGTGCTTTATCGCGCCGCTGCGGAGCGTCCTCGGGTTGAAGGTGCCGACCGAAACGGTCGAGCCGAAGGGCGTGGTCGGCGGGCGGGAAGTGGAGGCCGTGTCGCACGAGGTCGGGAAGTACCTGCGGCTCGCGTGCAAGCACAACGGGTACGTCCTCGAACAGATCTTCTCGCCGCTCGTCGTCCACGGGGCCGAGTTCCTCGCCGCGCTGCGGCCGCTCGCGGCGCTGTGCGTGACGCGGCACTGCGCGCACCACTACCGCGGGTTCCTCGCCACGCAGCGGAAGGTGATGGACAAGGAACCGGCGCTGCGCGCGAAGACGCTGCTGTACGCCTACCGCGTCGCGATGACCGGCGTTCACCTGCTGGAAACGGGCGCGGTCGTGTCGCACCTGCCAACGCTCAACGAGCGGTTCGGGGTGCCGTACATTCCGGAGCTGATCGCACGGAAGGCGGACGCCGAAACGGGCGCGCTCGCCGGGGCGGACGTCGCGTTCCACTGCACCCAGCTCGACGCCTGGGAGCGCCGTCTGGACGAGGCGGAGGCCGCGAGCACGCTGCCGCACGACGCCCCGGTCGGCGAACTCAGCGAGTTCGTCGCCGACCTGCGGCTCGCGTGATCGTGACGCCGGGACCGGTGGCCCCGGCGAACAACGCGGTGGATCAGTTGGGGCAGACTTCGACGTGGTTCAAGAGGCGGCGACTGCCGAGTACCGAGCGGATCGACTCCTGAGCGAGTTGCTTCATGTAGTAGCTGGTGACGCGGCCGGTGATGACGACCTCGTGGTCGGTCGTGGTCACCTGGAGCCGCCGGAGTTGCGGCAGCGGGCTGGTGGTCAGGACGGTCGTGGGCTCGGTCGAGAAAATGGTACAGGCGTTCATCGCATCGCTCCTTGCGGATGTCGATCTCGGGTGAAGACCGAGACGCCTCAGGGAAGCCGCCGACGAGGGGTCCGTCGGTGGGTTCCACGAGAAAAGGTCGCCAACTTTCCGGGAGTTGAGAACGAGGGAGACTCCCGCGAATCCTTCCGGGGTCACCGTTCGGGCGAACCTGGGGGCGATCCATTCAGCTAGGATGGTAAGGGCGGGTCGGCGCGATTGCAACGGTTTTTCCGACGTACTCACGGCTTTCACAACTCCCCGACACGCTTGAAGGGGCTGTGAGCGGGCCGTAAACTTCCGCCCACCCGCGTGCCCGCGGGGCTCCCAAGGACGCACCCGGACACCGATGGCGAGCGAAGCCTCACTCACGCGGTCCCGCTTCCGGCCGTGGCGGTCGGCGGCCCTCGGGTGGGTCGTCGCCGCGCTCGCGCTCATCGTCGGCGTGCCCCTCTTCCTCGTCATGCCGCCGTGGGTCGACGTCACCCTCTACGACATGGCGGTGCGGTCGATTCTCCGCGGCGGCGTCTACTACCGCGACGTGTTCGACACGAACCTGCCCGGCATCTCCTGGGCGATGGCGGTGGTGCGGCTCCTGTTCGGGTGGAGCTACGTCGCGCTCCGGGCCGTCGATCTGCTCGTCATCGGAGCCGAGGTCGCAGTTCTGATCGGCTGGACGCGAAGGGCCGGCGCGACCCCTTACGCCGCCGCGTGGCTCGCGGCCGCCGCGGCGCTGTTCTACCCGTACACGTCCGAGTTCAGCCACGTCCAGCGCGACGGCTGGATGCTCCTCCCGGCGCTCGTCGCGGCGCGGTTGCGACTGAAGCGCGTCGAGGGGCTGCACGCCGAATCACCGACTCCCGCGCCGTTGTGGCGAGCCGTTCTCGAAGGGCTCGCCTGGGGCGCGGCGGTGTGGTTCAAGCCCCACGTCGTCGTCCCGGCGTTCGCGGTGTGGCTCGCGTCGGCCGTGCTGCTCGCGCGCCGCGAGGCGCCGCGCCGCGTCCTCGGCGACCTGGCCGCACTCGTGCTCGGCGGGGGGCTCGCCGGGGCCGCTGGGGTCGCGTGGCTCGTCGGCACCGGCGCGTGGCCGTACTTCCGCGAGGTGTTCCTGGAGTGGAACCCGAACTACGTCTCGGACGTGTTCGCGGACCTCGGGAACCGGGCGGTCTACACGTTCGAGGTGTTCCGCCCGTGGGGGATGATCCACACCCTCGCGCTCCCGCTCGCGCTCCTCGCGTTCTGGGAGGGGCGGGCGTGGTCGCGGCGTCCCGGGCCACCACGACGAGTCCGCGGCACCCCGCGGATCTACGCCGCGGCCGGGACCGAGGGCGTCGCCGCCGCTCGCGTGCTGCTCGCGGCGCTCTACCTCGGCTGGGTGGCCCAGGCCGTCCTCTTTCAGAAGGGGTTCGAGTACGTTCAGGTGCCGGTGCTGCTGCTCGGCCTCGCCGTGATCGCGACGCAGTCGTGGTGCGTCGGCTTCGTGTACGCGGCGTGGTTCGCGTTCCTCGCACTGCTGCTGAACCTCACGAGCCTGGTACCGCCGCACCAGTGGCCCGCTCCCGGGTTCCCGGCCGTGCGCCTCGAACACTATGGCGCACTGACCGACCCCGCACTCCTGAAGCTGTGGCCGCGGTGCTGGGCCGAGGGAAGTTCGCCGGAGATGCGCGACCGCACCGGCCAGCGGATCGACATCCACTGCGGCGTGAACTGGGAGCAACTCGACGCCGTCGCGAAGTACCTCCGCTCCGTCGAGCCGCCGCTCGGCCCCGGCGAACTCAACTGCTGGCACGACAGCACGCACTCGCTGTACCTGACGCTCGACGCCGACCCGGCGACGCGGTACATGCACTACGGCACCGTCTTCGCGATCCGCTCGCCGGGCAACTGGATCCGCTCTCGTATTGTCGAGGAAGTGCGCACGAGTCGCCAGCGCTACGTCGTGGCCGACCTCGCCCGGATGACCGAGGACCGCGTCCTCCCGCACGCGCCGGGGGAGGGCGGCCCGTACTCGCTGCCGGCGTGGTTCCCGGCATCCGAGCGAACCAAGTTCCCGTGGAACCAGCGGCCCGTGTTCCGCGCCGGGCGGTATGTCGTGTACCGGGTCGAGAACCCGCTCGGCGAGATCGGCGTCCCCGACTGGGCCGACCTGCCGCGGCCGTCCGGGGGCTGAGCCTCCGGTGCATTCGGGCGAACCCCGAGCGCCAGCGAACGGGTGCGCCTTACCCCCTCGCTGGTGCTCGGGGTTCGCCACCAGAGCCCGCACCTTTTCGCTTTTCGCGTGATCCGCCGGCCGCGGGCTGCGACACTGAATCCATCACCTCTGCGAAATTCTTCGAAGCCCCGGGCCGCGGCCGGGAACTATCTGGGCGTCGGCACTCCGGAGAGGACGATGGGCGTTTCACCCCGCGGGCTGTTCAGCTTCGTGGCCCGGTTGCACCTGCCGCCGGCGGCCGAGTCCGACGCCGACCTGCTCGACCGGTTCGTGCGGACCGGGGACGAGGCCGCGTTCGCGGGGATCGTCCGCCGGCACGGGGCGATGGTCCTGGGCGTGTGCCGCCGGCGGCTGGGCCGCGAGGCCGACGCCGAGGACGCCTTCCAGGCGGTGTTCCTCGCTCTGGCGACGTCGGCCCGGGGCATCGGGGGCGGGGCGGCGCTCGCCGGGTGGCTGTACCGGGTGGCGTACCTCGTCGCCCTCAAGGCCGCCGGCCTCCGGGCCAAACTGCCGGTCCCGTCGCCCCTCTCGGCCGAGGTGCCGATGCCAGCCCCGCCGCAAGCGCCGTGTGAAACTCAGGAACTGAAGTCGCTGCTCGACGCGGAACTCGCGGCGCTGCCGGACAAGTTCCGCTCGGTGGTCGTGCTGTGCCTCGTCGAGGGCCGCACGAACGCCGAGGCCGCGGGGGTGCTCGGCGTCCCGGTCGGCACCGTCGACTCGCGGCTCAGCACCGCGCGAAAGAAGCTGCGGGGCCGCCTGTCGCGCCGCGGGGTGGCGCTGGCGGCGGCGGCCGCACTCGAACACCAGCTCGCCGCGCCGCTCGCTGCGACGGACGCGGCCGCGTTTCAAGAACTGGTCGGACTCACGATCCGGGCCGTCCTCGCCGAGGCGGCCGGACCCGGGGCCGGGGCGGTGGCGCCCGCGGTCACACACCTTGCACGAGGAGTCGGAACGATGGTCGCGTCAAAGCTCCGGTTCGCGGGCGTCCTGTGCCTCGCGCTGGGAATTCTGGGCGGGGCCGGGGCGGGCGTGTACTTCGCGGACGCCGGTGACCCGCCGCCCCCCGCCGCGAGGGTCCCCGCCGAGAAGCTCCCGGCCGATGCGGCCGCGCCGCAAAAGGCGAAGGCCCCCGACCCCGCGGCCGCTCCGCCGGCGGCGAAGGGCGACGCCGGGGCGCTCGCGCTCCAGAAGCCGTTCGGCGTCAAGCTCGACGCCGTTGACGGGACCGCACTGGAGGAGGTTCTGGAGCTGATCGAGGACAACAGCGACCTCGTGGTCCGGGTGGACGTGGCCGCGTTCCGCCGGATCGGGGTACTCGGTGAGGCCGCTCCGCCGACCACGTTCCTCAAAGGAATCTACGACACGAAAGTGATCCTCCCGCGGCGTGTCGACAAGCTCACGCTCGGCGAGGTGCTGGCCGACTCGCTCGCCCAGCTCGACCTCTCCCACCCCTGCACGTTCCAGGTCCGCGGGTCGCAAATCCTGATCGTGCCCGCGTACCGGCCACCGGTCCGGCCCGGGGCCAACCCCCTGGCACCCTTCACGTCGGACGGGAGTTTTCAAGAGGAGGTGCCCGTGCTGTCGGCGAACGTCCTCAACGAGCAGATCTACGGCGGCGTGGTGAGCGTGGCGGTCGAGCGGAAGCCGCTGGCCGACGTCCTCGCCGACCTGCGGAAGCAGACCGGGGCGAACATCGTCCTCGACCCGCGGTGCGAGCCGCTGGTCGCGAAGTCGACGGTCACGGTGGCCCTCGGCGACGTGCGGCTGTACGACGCGCTCCGGGTGATCGCCGACATGGTCGAACTCAAGATGGTGTACGCCGGGAACATCTACTACGTCACCACACCGGCGAACGCCAAGGCGTTCCAGCCGGCCCCACCACCGCCAGCGGCGGTCACGGGTGGGGCCCCCTTCGGGTCTCCGGCACCCGCTCCGCAACAGCAGCAACCGAACCCCCAACCGTGACTCGATTTACGACAACGAAAAAGCCCGCACCGGGAGGTGCGGGCTTTTTTGCATCCAACTGACAGGGCGGCCCGTTATCAGTTGTGGGGAATCTCGATCCGGCACCAGCCGAGGTCGAGGTGCGTGGCCTTGGCGCTATCGTTGTTGAAGATCTTCGGGTGGAGCGAGTACACCACGAAGCGGCCGTTCTTCTCGTCCTGGACCAGTCCAGCCGTCCGGAGGACGCCGAGGTGGTGCGAGACGTTCACGATTTCGACGCCGAGTTCCTTCGCCAGTTGCGTCACGTTCTTCGACCCGCCGCGAAGGCACTCGATAATCCGGATGCGGTTCGGCTCGGCAATCGCCTGGAGCATGTCCGCGCAATCTTTTGCTTGCTTCTTGTCGGTCATGTGCAGAATACCTGAATATGAAGACGACGGTTTGGGAGAGGGCGGGTTAGGCGTGATTCCACCCCACGAGGCTGACCCAACTGCATAACCCAGCGGGACATAGTGATAGCCAGCAGGGTTATCTAATCATCATACTTATCCCGGATGTCCTCACAAGGCAAGGCACCGAGATATTTCATTTTTCGAGTGGACCTGGGCCAAAGAATTCGGGTCACCCGACAAATCGGACATTCCTGTCCAACACGCCCGGAAAAGCTCTAAGGGCGGATACCGGGACCACCTTCAACCCTTACGTCCGCACCACGACGCACCGCACGGCGGGCCGTCGCCGCGGCAGTTCGTTGGGGCACCCCCCTCGGCCACCTTCGCGGTCGGCAGGGCGAGCAACCGGCCCACGTCGGCGCTGTCGCACTTGGGGCACCGAACCGCCTCGGTCGTCCGGGACGTGACGAGGGTCTCGAACGGCTGGGTGCAACTGCGGCACTCGTACTCGAACAGGGGCATCGCGAGAGTCCTCTTCGCAAGAACGCCACTCATACCTTCGACGCGGCACAACGGGGCCGCATTCACCGGCATCCTCAAATCATCATAGCAGGGGGGTCCGGGTCGCGGCGGTCACCCGGGTGCGGCGGCCCGCGTCAGCCGGTCCCGCACCGCGGCCCACTCGGGCGCATCGGGCGGCAGCGCGACCACGATCCGGTCGAACCCGCCGTCATCCAGTTCGTGAAGGACCGCGTACAGTTCCGCGGCGTACTCGACCGGGTCGCCGGAAATCGACCGGTGGTCCGAGAACAGATCGACCCCGACCGAGATCACCCGGAACCCCGCATCGCGGAGCCTCCGGTGCTCCGCGTCCGCGTCTTCGGCCAGCACCACCGGCGTGCGCGGCGAGTAGTGCCTCGCCATCAGCCCCGGGGAACGGGCGACGGAATCGGGATTCGCGCCGACCGCCAACGGGCCGACGACCGCCTCCAGCATCGCGACCGTCACGAGGCCGGGGCGCAGGAGCCGCGCGACCGGTCCCGTGACGTCGACCACGGTGGACTCGATGCCGCCGGTGCAGGGGCCGCCGTCCAACACGAGGTCGATCCGCCCGTTCAACCCCTTGAGGACGTGTTCGGCGAGCGTCGGCGACAGTTCCGTGCTGCGGTTCGCGCTCGGCGCGGCGACCGGAACCCCCGCTGCGGCGATCAGGGCGCGGGCCACGGGGTGCCTCGGGCACCGCACCGCGACCGTCGGCCCGCCGGCGGTCACCTCGTCCGGCACGGTCGGCAACTTCGGAACGACCAGCGTGAGCGGGCCTGGCCAGAACGCTGCGGCGAGTTTCGCGGCCGCCTCGGGCCAGTCCGCGGCGACGTTTCGCACCTGCGAGGGTTCGTGAACGTGTACAATAACGGGGTTGGACGGCGGCCGGCCCTTGGCCGCGAAGATGCCCCGGACCGCGGCCGCGTCCAGGGCGTTCGCACCCAGTCCGTAGACCGTCTCGGTCGGGAACGCGACGAGCCGCCCGGTGCGGAGCACGGCCGCCGCCCGCTCGATCAGGACCGGGTCGGGGGCGTGCGGGTCGACTCTGAGAACCTCTGTGCTCATGTCCCTCGGATCGGCCCGCTCGGCCGCGACGACAATGTGATCGGTTCCGCTACAACTGTATGGTACGCTGTGTGTGCCGGTCGTCCCGGTCTGGAGCGCCTCTCATGCCCGACCAACCCGCCCCGCCGTCCGCCCCGACCCCGACCGCCGACCAGCGGCGGATCGCGCAGGACAGCTTCACCAAGGCCCGTGAGGCGATCACCAACGACCAGTACGACTACGCCATCAGCCTGCTCCTGACGTGCTGCCGGCTCGACCCAGCGAACTTCTTCTACCGCCAGACCCTGCGGAAGACCCAGAAGGAGAAGTTCGACAACAACCTCCGCGGCAGCCGGTTCGCGTTCCTCACGACGCCGCGGCTCAAGGCCCGCGTGAAGGCCGCCAAGCGGAACCGCGACTACCTGAAGGCGCTGGAGCACGCCGAGCAGGTGCTGTGCCGCAACCCGTGGGACCTCGGTACGCAGCTCGACATGGCCGAGGCGTTCGACGCTCTCAACCTGAGCGACCTCGCCGTCTTCACGCTCGACCAGGCCCGGCAGAAGCACCCCAAGGACGCGACCCTCAACCGCGCCCTCGCCCGCCAGTTCGAGAAGCGGGGCGACTTCAAGAGCGCGATCGTCCTGTGGCAGCTCGTGAAGGAGTCGAACCCGACGGACGTCGAGGCGGCGCACAAGGCGAAGGACCTCGCCGCCAGCGACACCATCGCCAAGGGCCAGTACGAGGAGGCCGCCTCCGGCAGCAAGGAGTCGCCGGTCCTGAACCGGATCGAGTCGCGGGCGGCGGAGAAGACCGACAAGCTGGCCCGCGACGCCGACCCGCTCCGCAAGCGGATCGAGGCCGACCCGACCGAGCCGTCGCTCTACGTGCAGCTCGCGAACCTGTACCGCCGGCACGGCCAGGCGGACCGCGCCCGGGCGACGCTCCAGCAGGGGCTCGGGCCGACCGGCAACGCCTTCCAGTTGCAGCTCGAACTGATGGACCTCGACCTCGCCCCGGTCCGCAAGAACCTGGAGCTGACCGAGGGCCGGCTCCGCAAACTCAAGGACCGGTCCGCGTCGGCCGACGACACAACCGAGACCGGCACCGACGTCGCCGAACTGTCCGAGAAGGAGCTGCAGCAGCTCCGGGCCAAGCTCCTCAAGGAGATCAACGCCCGCGAGATCGACCTCTACCGGGTGAAGGCCGACCGGTTCCCCAACGAGACCCAGCACCGCATCGAACTCGGGACCCGCCTGCTCAAGGCCGACCTCATCGACGAGGCGATCACCGAGCTCCAGACCGCCCGGCGGGACGAGAGGCTGAAGTGGCGGGCCGCGATGCTCCTGGGCGTGTGCTTCCGCAAGCGGAACAACTGGCGGCTGGCGCAGCGGAACTTCGAGGAGGCGCTCACGGCGCTGCCGCCGGGCGAGGACGGCGGCCGCAAGGAGCTCCTCTACCAACTCGCCAGCGGCTGCGCCGAGAACGGCGACCTCCCCCGGGCCATCGACCTGGGCCACGAACTCGCGAACCTCGACTTCGGGTTCAAGAACATCGGCAAGCTGCTCGACGAGTGGAACGACCGCCTCCAGTCGGCGTAACCGCGCGGTTCGTGGCACGGGCCTCGGGCTTGTGACCGCTTGCACGGGCCAAAGGCCCGCGCCACCAGAATGGGCCGGGCCGTGAGCGATCCGTCACCCCCTGTTGTCCACACCATCCGGCTCCGGGGCGCGTGGGTCGCGGCCCCCGACGGCGGCCGCACCGCCCACACCCGCCACTTCGGCTGGCCCCGGACCCTCGACCCCGACGAGCACCTCTGGCTCGCCTGCACGCACCTCCCCGGCCCGGCCGAGGTCCGGCTCAACGGCGCGGTCGTCGCGACCACTCACGCCCCCGGACCGTTCCGCCTCGACGTGACGCGACTCGGTCGCCCGCGGAACACTGTCGGATTCTCGGTCACATCGGACGGGGCGCTGGGTGAGGTCACACTTGAAGTGCGCCGGTCCCTGGGGTAACTTGGCGGTAACCGTCTGGCAGGAGAGGAATTCAGGGGTCGAATTTCGCCGGGGGGAATGTCAGCTTTCGGGGCGCGACGCGTAAGGATTTCGGTCGCCGGCATTTCGTGAGCTACACTTCCTCGAAAATCGGACAGCCTCCACTCTCCCGGGCGACGCGCCCCGTGTCGAAGGACCGCGTGCGATGTCCACCTGCCAGAAATGCCAGTTCGCGAACCCCGACGCGGCGACCGCCTGTGGGCGGTGCGGGGCGAGCC
This sequence comes from Gemmata sp., assembly GCF_051859125.1. Classification (NCBI taxonomy): domain Bacteria; kingdom Pseudomonadati; phylum Planctomycetota; class Planctomycetia; order Gemmatales; family Gemmataceae; genus Gemmata; species Gemmata sp. The sequence goes on along the minus strand of NZ_JBHYGG010000257.1, from coordinate 33,852 downwards.
TGTTGACGAGCCTCTCGGCCCTCGCCCGCGCCGCCGGGCTCCCGGCCCCGATGGTCGAGCCGATCAACGACCCGGCCCCCGTCACGGAGCCGGGCCGGTCCACCGGGGCGGCCCCGAAGACGATGCTGCTCGACGACCAGCGCTCGAGCAAACTGGCCCGCGACGGCCGATACGGGTTGGAGGTGACGCCGCCCCCCGTTCGCCGCGGCCCGGTCGCCCGCGACGCCCGCAAATCGCAAGGCACGGCCCCCGCACTCCCAGGCCTCCCGGGACACCCGATGAGCGACCCACAACAGAACCTGGCAATCACCATTCCGGCGACCGCCCGGGCGGACGAGGCCCTCCAACCGGTCCCCGACGCGCCGCAGATCAAGCCCAAGCTCGTGGTCCTCCGCGGCACCCGGATCAATGCGGAGTACCCGATCTACGAGGGGCGGAACATGGTCGGCCGGTTCGCCGACAAGCCCGTTGACATCGACCTGATGAGCCAGGAGTCGCTCGAACAGATCTGGTGCTCGCGGCAGCACGCGATCATCCACTTCGAGCGGGGCGTGGTCGCCGTCGAGGACCTGAACAGCCTGAACGGGACCTGGGTCAACGGCACCCGCCTCCCGCCCAAGCAGCCGCGGCAACTCAAGCCCGGCGACGTCGTCCAGATCGGCACCGTCCAGATGAAGCTCGTCTTCGCCTGACCGCGGGCGAGAGGCCTTCGGCCCCAGAAGCCAGAGGTCAGAGGACAGAAACCAGATCGGACTGCCCCAGTCGCGTCGCTGACTCCGCGGGGCCGCGTGCCGCTTCGGAGCGGCGGCCGCTAAACTGGTGTCTGTCCTCTGATCGCTGTCCTCTGACTCTGACGGGCCACAGCATGTCCAAAGCGGTCGTACTCCTCAGCGGCGGGCTCGACAGCACCACCGCCCTCGCCGTCGCGAAGTCACAGGGCTTCACCCCGTACGCCCTCAGCGTCGACTACGGGCAGCGGCACCGCGTCGAGTTGCAGCGCGCCGCGGCCGTGGCAAAGGCGCTCGGGGTCGCCGACCACCGCGTCGTCACGCTCGACCTGCGGGCGATCGGCGGGTCGGCGCTGACCGCCGACGTTGAGGTGCCGAAGGGCCGAACGGCCTCCGAGATGGGCCGCGGCGTGCCGGTGACCTACGTTCCCGCCCGGAACACGATCCTGCTGGGCCTGGCGCTGGGGTACGCCGAGACGGTGGGGGCGTTCGACCTCTTCATCGGGGCCAACGTGCTCGACTACTCGGGCTACCCGGACTGCCGGCCCGAGTTCCTGTCCGCGTTCGAGAACCTGGCGAACCTGGCGACGCGGGCGGGCACCGAGGGCGCGGGCCGGTTCCGCGTCCACTCGCCGCTGCTGAGGATGACGAAGGCCGAGATCATCCGCGAGGGGGCGCGGCTCGGCGTGGACTACGCGCTGACGCTGAGCTGCTACGACCCGGACGGGGCCGGGCGGGCGTGCGGCCGGTGCGACTCGTGCGTGTTGCGGGCCAAGGGGTTCGCCGAGGCGGGGGTGCCGGACCCGACGCCGTACCAGTAGGCGATCGGGGGCGGGCGGGCCCCCGAGCGGTTCGTCAGCTCGGCTTCGCCGCGGGCTTGGGGGCCGGTGCGGGCTTCGGGGCCGCGGGCCGGGCCGCCGCCTTCGGGGGGGTGGGCACGACGGCGTGGGGCAGGACCGCCGGGATCGGCTGGATGGGCGGCTTCGAATCGGCCGCGGCCGCGGCCGCCTCGTCCCACAGCCCGCGGGCCATGAGCCACGCCCGCGCCAGCGCCAGCGTCACGCCCTGCGGCCCCTCGCCGGTCGCCTCGACCTTGGTGCCGTCCCCGACGAGGGTGCCGGCCCAGGTGGCGTCCGGGCGGCGGCTCATCGTGATCTCGGTGCCCGGGGGCAGCGCCTTGAACGCCTCGCCCTTCTTGGGCAGCGTCGCGGCCCGCCGCTGCTCCTCGACCAGCTTCGCGACGCACGCCGGGCACCGCGTCTTCTGGAACTTCGCCTTCCGCTGCTCGCGGTACCGGTCGACCGCGTAGTGCTGGAACTCTTGAACGCACCCGCACGCCCGCGCGACCATGGGCCGCGCGATGATCTCCCCCGACGGAACGCCCATCGCACCTTCTCCTGACTCGAACGGCCGCACGGCCGTTCCGAACACGATCCCCCATCAGCATAGTTCAGAATAGCAAAGCGGCGTGCCCGGCGGAAGTCACTCTCGGACGCGGGTCACCCGGCGAACTGGAACAGGTCGGCCGCGGTGACCGTTTCCCGGACCGACTCCGGGAGCAGGTGGCTCGGCACGTACATCGCGGCGGCCTGGGTCGCGGGGCACATGACGACGTGCTGGGCGGTGATCGCTTGCAGCACCCGCCGGTCGGTGAGGAGGTCCATCGGGTCGCGGCGGCCGGCGTACTCGGCGAGGCACGCGTACCGGTCGCACACGACGGTCGGCGGTGCGAGTTCGCGGTAGTGGTTGGTGGCCATCAGCGGGCCGTCGCCCAACGGCCGGCGGACGCGGGCTCTCGCCGGCATCCGCTCGACGACGACCCGCTCGTCGTTGCGCGTGCCCACGACCGTGACCAGCCCGCCCGACATCAGCCGCTCGCCCTCGACCATGTTTAGCGCGTCGCCGAAGTTCCGGGCGGTGTCGAGGACGTGCCGAAGGAACAGGAGCATCGGGTAGCCGTCGGGGTCGGTGCCGCCGAACGCCGCGTTGATGCACACGCAGAACCCGTTCTTCGACAGACCGGTGACGGCCCCGAGCCCGCCGAGGAACCCGGCGCTGACGCCGAAGTCTTCGGTCACGAGGCAACTCGCCTTGGCGATCTTCTCGGCGGGGAACCAGTCCATGTTCCGGGCGAGGACCGGGCCGTCGGTGCCAGCGAGCGCGAGCGTCGAGCACCCCATCGCGACTGTACCGGCGAGGATGTCGTAGCACAGGTTCCCGGTGAGGAGGTCGACGGGATCGACACCCATCACCGCGGCCGCGGCGGTCGCGCGCCCGGCGTGGACCGGGTACTTGTGGAACGCGGCCCGGCCGATGCCCGCGACCGGTCCGAGCGGCCGGAACAGCGTGAGCGTCGCGTCGAGGAACTCCCGCGCCCGCGCCGCGAGGTCGGGCGGGTACGGCGGCCTGTTGGCGACCGCGGGGACGGGCTCGTAGCTGTACCCGTCGGCGTTGGTGACTCGCACGGCTGGCCTCCGGTGTGGGGAGCAGGTTACCCGGAACTGGACAGGCACCCAACGGCGGCTCGCCCGTCGAGCCCGGCGAACAACTCCCCGATGCTCTCGGTCCGCTTGATCGCGTCGAACCGCGTGAACCCGCCGAACTTCGCGGCCATGCTGAGCCACTGCTTGAGTCGCGACAGGACGCGCCCCGGGCGGCCGTCCGGGAACTCCTGCGACCATTCGACGAGCCGATGCAGCAGTGCGGGCCAGTCGACCGGAGCGTCGGGCCCGGCCCCGGGTTCGCGCGCGACGAGGCCCAACTCGGCGGCGACCTGGCGGGGCAGGTGCGGGCGGGCGAGCGCGCCGCGGCCGAGCATGTAGTGCCGGCACCCGGTCTCCTCGCGGCACCGCCGGAAGTCCTCGATGGTCCAGATGTCGCCGTTGGCCACGACCGGGATGCCGAGCCGCTCGCGGACCCGTCCGATCGGCGCCCAGAAGATCGGCGGGGCGTAGCCGGCGAGGCGCGTGCGCCCGTGGATGGTGATCCACGACGCGCCGCCCTGTGCGGCCATTTCGGCGTTCTCGAAGATCGGGTCGAGGCGGTCCCACCCGAGCCGCAGCTTGGCCGACACGGGCACCGACGGCGGCACCGCCGCCCGCACGGCCGCGACGATCTCGCGGATCCGCGCCGGGTACTTCAGCAGCGTCGCGCCGCCGTCGTGCCGGTTCACGGTCGGGGCCGGGCACCCGAAGTTGATGTCGACGGCCGTCGCGCCGAGGCCGACCGCGGCCGCGGCCGACTCGCCCATGCGGCCCGCGTCGCCGCCGAGGAGTTGGACCTGCACGGGCAGGCCCGTGAGCGTGCGGCACCCGGTGCGGAGTTCGGGGACGTGCCTGAGGATGACGCCGCGGGGCAGTGCCGTCTGCGTGACGCGCAGGAACTCGGAGACGGCGTAGGTGAACGCGCCGGCCGCACCCTGCACGGCCCGCATGGGCGCGTCGGTCACGCCCTCCATCGGGGCCAGCACGAGAGCGGGAACGTCCGGGTGGATCATTGCGGTGGTCGCCTCGGGGCGGTGCGGGCGTGCGCCTACCAGTACAGTTTATCGAGGCTCACGTTCCCCCCGCTCAGGACAACGCCGACCGCGTCGATGTTCGCGAGCGCCTTGAACTCGTCGGACAGCACGACCGCGACGCCGACCGCGCCGCTCGGCTCGACGACCAACTTTACCCGCTCCCAGACGAACCGCATCGCGGCCCGGATCTGGTCGTCGGTCACGGTGAAGACGCGCTCGACCCGGTCGCGGATGATCGGCCACGTCAGCCGCCCGGTGCTGGTGAGGAGCCCGTCGGCGATGGTGTTCGGGGCGGTCTGCGGCACCCACTCGCCCGCCGCCTTGGACCGGGCCGCGTCGTCGGCCCCGAGCGGCTCGGCCCCGAACACGCGGATCGTCGGCTTCATCCCGCGTGCGGCGACGGCACACCCGGCGAGCAGCCCGCCGCCGCCGACGGGGGCGACGATCGCGTCGAGCCCGGGCGCGTCCTCGAGCAACTCGATCGCGGCCGTGCCCTGGCCGGCGATCACGTCTTCGTGGTCGAACGGCGGGATCAGCGTCGCCCCGGTGCGTGCGACCAGCTCGGCCGCGGCCGCCTCGCGGGCCGCGAGGTTCGGCTCGCACTCGGTGACGAGGCCGCCGTACCCCTCGACCGCGGCCCGCTTCACGGCGGGTGCGGTCCGCGGCATCACGATGTACGCCGGGACGCCGCGGACCCGGGCCGCGAGCGCGAGGGCCTGCGCGTGGTTGCCGCTGGAGTGCGTGACGACGCCGCGGGCCGCTTGCGCGTCGGTCAACTTCAGCACGGCGTTGGACGCGCCGCGGTACTTGAACGCGCCGACCTTCTGGAGGTTCTCGCACTTGAGGAACACCCGCCGCCCGGCCCGCGCGTCGAGCGTCTGGGAGGTCATCACGGGCGTCCGGTGGACGACCCCGGCGAGCCGGGCCGCCGCGTCGCACACGGCCGCGAGGTCGCAGGCGTAGGTGGTGGTGCTCATTGGGGTGGTGTAGCCCGCGGACCGGGTTTGACACCCCACCGCACTGGTTAATTGTCGGCGGCCCGCGCGGCACCAGCGCGGCGAACGGTCACCCGTCGGGGGTGTCGAGGATGTGTTGCAGCCGGGCGGCGAGTTCGGGCGGGAACCGCGCCGGCCAACTCGCGTCGATCAGCCCGACGTCGAGGAAATCCCGCAGGTGCGTTCGGTCCTTGTCGCGGTTCGAGGTGAGCTTCATTCGCACGAGCGCTTCGAGTGCCAGCACTCGGAACGTGCCGCCCGGTTCGCTCTCGGTCACGTCGGGCGTGGGCAGCGCGTAGCTCTCGCGCACCTTCTCGTTCGCGAACAGGACGTGGACCGCGTCGCGGGCCTTGGCCCCGGGTCCGTCGAGGAACATGTCGATGCTCGCCGCGTGCCGGTACACGAACCCGGCCGCCTCCAGCGCGGCCTTTGCGGCGTCGAAGTCGGCCCGGCGGAGCAAGACATCCACATCCTGGGTGTTCCTCACGGCGGCCTCGTCCACTCGCGACACCCAGGCGGCCACCGCGTTACCGCCAATCACCGCGTAAGGCACGCCGCCCCGCTCCAGGGCGGCCGTGGCTCGCAACAACCGCTCGCGCACTTTTTCCACGGCTCCGACCATTCTTTCCCAGGAGACTTCGCCCAGCACGACGTCTGCCACGTGTTCTCCTCCCTTCAAGCGGGCTGCTTCTCGAGCACCTTCCGCCAGAACTCGGGCATTCCGGCGTAGGCGGCCATGTACGTCGATTCGAGCGCGAGCGGAACGTACTTATTGGCGGTGAGGAACACCGGCATGTCGGGCAACTCGTCGCCCGCAGCGAGGCGGTTGACGAACGCCTCGACGGTCCGGCCCGCCGCGTACGCCGCCAGCGTCAACGCCCGGTCCTCAGGGACCGCGGTCTCGATCGACGTCAGTTCCCGCCAGACGGCCCCGTGCATTCCGAGCGGGTCGGCGGCACCGGGCGGGAACGGATCGACGAGCAGGACGTGGACGCCGCTCCGGAGCGCCTCGGCGACCTTGGCCGCGAACCCGACGACGCTCTCGATGCGGTCCTTGTTCGACGGCGAGACGAGTTCGATGAACGCGATGATGCGGTGCCCACTGGTGTGGCGGATCGCGACGCGGCGGCGGGGGATCACCTTGAGGGGTTTGGGTGAGGTCAGCCGCTCCGCGACCTTCGGCTTGGTCCTGGTGAGCGTCGCGACGCCCCCGCCGGACGGCTCGGGAACCTCGTCCCGGTCCGGGTCCGACTCGTGAAGGCCGATGACGTCCGGGATCGCGTCGCCCGCGTGCTGCTCGGCCATCGCGTAATAGCCCGGCGGAAGGACACCACCGTTGAGCGCTTTTTGGAGTTCACCGAGCCACGCGACATGGAACGCATGGTACGTTCCGGCTTCGACGCGGCTCCAGTCGTGCATCGGCATGGCGGCCCCTCTTGTGCCACCATGCTACCACAACGTGCCCACCCCAGTCACCCCGTCACGGCCCCCTCGCTGGCGCTGCGGACGAGCTTGGCGTACTTCGCCAGCACGCCGCGCTCGACGCGGAGCGCGGGGGCCTTCCACTTCGCCTTGCGGCCCTGGATCTCGGCGTCCGGCACGTTCAGGGTCAACAGCTTGTTGTCGCCGTCGATGGTGACCGAGTCGCCGTCCTGGATGAGCGCGATCGGCCCGCCGACCCACGCCTCGGGGGCGACGTGGCCGACCACCAACCCGTGCGTGCCGCCGCTGAACCGGCCGTCGGTGATGAGGCCGACGCTCTCGCCGAGCCCCTGGCCCATCAGCGCGCCGGTGATGCTCAGCATCTCGCGCATCCCGGGGCCGCCGACCGGCCCCTCGCCGCGGATCACCACGATGTCGCCGGCCACGATCTTCTGCGCCTGGATCGCCTGGAAGCACGCCTCCTCGCCGTCGAACACCCTCGCCGGGCCGGTGATGGTCCGCACCTTGAGCCCGGCCGTCTTGGCGACCGCCCCCTCCGGCGCGAGGTTCCCCTTCAGCACGACGTGGATGCCGTGGGAGTACATCGGGGCCTCGAACGGCCGCACCACGGACTGCGGCTTCGCGTACACGCTCGCCACGTCGGCCAGGTTCTCGGCCAGCGTCTTGCCGGTCACGGTCGGGCAGTCGCCGTGCAGGAACCCCTTGTCGAGCAGCGCCCGGAGCACGGCCGGGGTGCCGCCCACGCGGTACAGGTCGAACATGACGTACTTGCCGCCCGGCTTCAGGTCCGCGAGGTGGGGCACCTTGTCGCCCAGGCGGTCGAAGTCGTCGAGGGTCCACTCGACGCCGGCCTCCCTGGCGATCGCCATGAGGTGCAGCACCGCGTTCGTCGAGCCGCCGAGGGCGAGCACGAACGTGTAGGCGTTCTCCAGGCTCTTGCGGGTGATGATGTCCCGGGGCCGCAGGTTCCTCTCGACCAGCCCGACCACCGCCTTGCCGGCCTGGAACGCCTCGCGCTCCTTGGCCGCGGTGACGGCCGGGTTCGACGCGCCGTACGGGAGCATCAGGCCCATCGCCTCGATCGCGCTGGCCATCGTGTTCGCGGTGTACATGCCGCCGCACGAGCCGTGCCCCGGGCAGCTCTCGCACTCGACCTTGTGCAGGGTCTTGGTGTCGATCTTGCCGGCCTGGAACTTCCCGACGGCCTCGAAGATGGACACGATGTCCACGTCCTCGCCGTGCGGGCCGACCCCGGGCATGATGCTCCCGCCGTAGACGAACACGCTCGGCACGTTGAGCCGGGCCATCGCCATGACGCACCCGGGCATGTTCTTGTCGCACCCGCCGAACGCGACGACCCCGTCGTGGTTCATCGCCCCGGCGACGGTCTCGATGCAGTCGGCGATCACCTCGCGGGACACGAGCGAGTACCGCATGCCCATGTGGCCCATGCTGATCCCGTCGGACACGGTCGGCGCGCCGAACGTCTGCGGCACCCCGCCCCCGGCCCGGACCCCCTCGCGGCCCTTGACCGCGAGCCGGTCCAGGTGGGCGTTGCACGGGGTGATGTCCGAGAACAGCGAAGCGATGCCGATGACCGGCTTGTTGAAGTCGTCGTCGGTGAACCCGACCCCGCGGAGCATGGCCCGGTTGGGGGCGCGGCTCGTGCCGCCGGTGGTCGTTAAGCTTTTTCGCTGCATCGGGTCGGGCACGGGTGCGTCCTCAGGGAGAGTCCGGCGGGGTTTCACGGCGTGACCCGAATGTTATCCGGACAACGGACCCCCGCGGCCACGCGAACCGCGGCGCAGGATTTCTCGACACCGGGGCGGGTCTGAGCCGCGCGGGCCGGAGTACCCGTGGTGCGGGCGGCCGAATGCCTGGATTTCCTTCGGTTTCCTCACCAAGGTGGCCGCGGCCGGATGGCTTGCAGGGGTGGCCGTGCGTGCGGCAGAGAATGCCGCGCAGGAAAATCCGACATCGAAAAAGGGGAAAACGGACGCGTTCAATTGCACGCGCCCGGAGCGTGACTTAAAGACTTGTCGTCAATGCTCGCTGATCCCAACCGGTCCTCGGAGCGAGGCTCACCAGGGTATGCGGGTACCCCTAACCTCTCACGGAAACACTCAGATGCGCAGCCTGACGAAGAAACTGGTTTCGTTCGTGAAGAAGGAAGACGGCCCGACGGCGGTCGAGTACGCGGTGATGCTGGCCCTGATCGTGGTCGTGTGCATCGCCGCCATCTCGGCCCTGGGCAAGAACGCCAACAACACGTTCTCCAAGGTCGGCTCCGCCGTCGAGACGTGAGCACTCAACAGTTCGACCCGCACCGGTGGTCCCGGGTGGGTTCGTCTTGTGTCCCCCTCGCAACCCCTGACCCGGAGAGTTTCAGATGCGCAGCCTGACGAAGAAGCTAGTTTCGTTCGTGAAGAAGGAAGACGGCCCGACGGCGGTCGAGTACGCGGTGATGCTGGCCCTGATCGTGGTCGTGTGCATCGCCGCCATCTCGGCCCTGGGCAAGAACGCCAACAACACGTTCTCCAAGGTCGGCTCCGCCGTCAACCAGTAAGACCGACACGGACGGCCAGATACACCAAACGAGCCGCGCGGGGAACCGCGCGGCTCGTTGCGTTCGTTGGGCTGGGCCGCGGCGGCCCGCACCGCCCACCCCGGCTCAGGCGTCGCCGAGGTACTCGGGCACCTTGACCCGCAGGTGCTCGATCTCCTGGTGCGACTCGCCGAGGTACGCGAGCAACCGCAGGTCGTCCTTGCTCACGGTGCCGCCCGAGAACAGCCACGCCCGGACCCGGAACAGCTTGTAGAGCTTCACGAGCTTCCGGTCGCTGATGAAGATCTTGTCCTCACGCACGAGGGTCTTCACGAGCCGCTGGTACTCGCGGAACACTTCCGGCGGGAAGAACACCTGCCGGTCGTTGTGCTCCTCGCCGCGGCCCCCGGCCGGCTCCTTGCGGGCGAACAGGTACGTCAGGTACCGGTTCGCCTTCAGGAAGTCGTCGAGGTTCGCGTGCCCCTCGACCCACGGGTTCTGGTTCAACCCCTTGTACGCCTCGTTCTGGAGCCCGGCGTCGATCAGTTCGGTGAAGAAGTCGTCCTGCACCGACCGGCTCAGCACCTTGAGCACGAACCTGTCCTTCAGCGCCGCGAGTTCGCCCTGCTCGGGGATCTCGTTCGTCGCCGCGAACATGACCCGCAGCGGCACCGGCTCGGGCTTCCCCTCCTGGTAGAACTTCTTCTCGTTGATGATCGTCAGCAGGATGTTGAGGATGGCCGAGTTCGACTTGAAGATCTCGTCGAGGAACACGAGCTTCGCCGTCGGGAGCTTGCCCTCCTTCTTGCGGATGTACCGGCCGTCGCGGAGCTCCTTGATGTCGATCGCGCCGATGATCTCGCTCGGCTCGGTGAACCGGGTGAGCATGTACTCGAAGTAGTCGGCCTGCTCGATCCCGAGCGCGTCCTTGAACTTCAGCACGAGGTCCGACTTGGCGGTGCCGGGCGGGCCGACGAGGAGCAGCGGCTCCTGCGCGACGGCCGCCACGCACATCAGGTCGATGATCTCCTGCTTGTTGACGAAGAACCGGCCGAGCGACTCGCGGAACCGGGTGATCCGCTTGCGGACCGCGTCGGCCTCGGCCTGGAGGTCGGCGAGCGAGAGTTCCTCGGGGTTCGGCTTCGGTGCTGCGGGCATATCGTGGTCCGGGGCCTTGGGTGTTCGGGTCGGTGGCACGGGGCTCGGCGGTCGCGGGCGAGGGAGAGGGAGAGGCGACAAGTGAATTCTAAAGGGTCGCGGGACGGGAGTGTATCTCAGCGGCCGCGGGTTCCCGGCCCGTCACGCCCCGGGAGCCGGTCCCCGGACGGGGGGACGGGGCTCCCGCGGCTCGGGTTCGCGGCCCCGCGAGCGGTCCACCTCGGCCGGGTCGAGCCGCAGGCGGACGATCCGCGGCAGGTCGCCCGGCACGTGCCGCGCGACCACGGGGTACGGGTGCGGGCAGTCCGCGGGGGCCAACTCGCCGTCCATCCGCCAGCCCATCGCGTTGATCGTGACCACCGGGAACTCGCGGTACTCCTCGGGCAGTTGCCACCGCTCGGCGACGTGGTCGTGCCCGCGGATCAACCGACACACCGGGACGCGGAGGTGTTCGCGGCCCGCCACCTGGCAGAAGCTCGCGAAGTCGCGGGAGCCGAACTCGTGCCCGCGGTTGCCGCGGTTCGGCCGCTTCTTCACGGACTCGGAGAGCCGCGCCCACAGGAAGTCGTCGAGGCACCGTTTCGCGCCGAGGTCGGCCCGGGTCCGGAGCGACTCGTGCAGGTCGGTGTGCGGGAACCCGCCGTGCGAGAGTGCGGTGCCGTCCGGGAGGAACACCGCCTTCGGCCGGCCCTTCCAGAACTCGATCGCGAGCCGCGCGAGTCGCACCTGCTCCTGGTCCGGCGACGGGTTCGCGTCGAGGAGTTCGTTCAATCGCTCGCAGTACTCCGCGGGCTGGATGCTGACCCCGAACCGCTGCGCCTTCTCGCCCCACCGCAGGTCGACGTCGTGGTTCCCGGGGATCACGCACACGCGCTCGGGGCACCTCATCACGAGGCTGAAGAGCAGGAGCAGCGTCTCGTGGTCGTGCGGGCCGCGGTCGATGAAGTCGCCGAGGAACACGAAGCTCGGCTCGCCGCCCTCGTGCCGACTCACGCGGGTGGCGTACTCGATGGCGGTGGCCAGCGAGAGCACGTCGGCGTGAACGTCGCCGACGATCCACAGCGGGTCGGGGACCGGGTGCGGAACCACGGCCGGGACTTCGACCGGTGGCGCTCCCTCGGTCGCAGGTGCGGGCGGGGGAAGGGGGGTGAGGATCGCGACTTCGGGGCAGTCGGTGCGGGCGTCGTCGAACAGGAGCCGGCGTGCGTTGGCGGGGTCGGCGAGCCACTCGCCGACCTGGCGCACACTCGTTGCACGAGCGCGATCCATTGCGTCCGCGAACGTGAGGGGCGGGAAGTCGGCGGCGGTGACCACGTCGAGCATGTGGCGTCAGTTCTTCTTGAACCGGACCTGCAGCCTGAGCTTCGCCTTCGAGACCGAGATGACGCCGCCGTCGGCGAGTTCGACGCCCGCCGGCCCGATCGGCGTCCCGTTGTAGCACGTCGGGTTCACCGCACCCGGCCGCTGCCGGACCACCCACGCGACGCGGGCCTCGTCGCGGACGATCTCGAACTGCAATTCTGAGGCGAACACCGCGTCCGGGTCGGCGAACCGGTGCGCGAACACGGCCCGGCCGAACTTGGCCGACTCGGTCAGCACCGCTTCCCTGCCGGTAGCGGCGGCCCGCAGCACGACGACCCGCGGCAGGTTCGGGTGCCGGCACACGAGGCACCGCCGCTCGGCCGCCGGGTTCTCGGTGCCGTCCTGCGGCCAGGTCCAGGTCGCCGGGGCCATGCCGGGCTACTCCGCACGCACGGTCAGTTCCAGCACGCTCTTCTTACTCGCGGCCTTCCCGATGCCGACCGTGTCGCCGGCGGCTAGCTTCGTGCGGCTCACGAGCAACGCGCCGTTGAGCAGCGTGTCGTTCGGCGTGTTTAAGCACGGCTCGACGAACCACTCGTCGCCGGTGCGGTCGATGACGAACTGCTCGTTCGCGGCGTACCGGGCGGCGTCGCCGAACTTCGCCAGCACGACGCGTCCGAACACGACCCGCGCGCCGACCGATTGCGACACGCCCCCGGCCGCCAGTACCAGCCGCGGGGCGGGCTGCTCGCCGTCCTTCGGCTTCGGCGGCTCCGGCTCGGCGCGCTTCCGCATGTCGCCGGCGATGCGGGCCACCTCGCGCGCCCGATCGTCGGCTTCCTTTTTGCGCCGCTCGGCGTCCGCGGCGCGCGCCCGCTCGTCGTCGGCCCGCTTCCGCGCCGCCTCGGGGTCGTCCGGGGGCGGAACGTAGTCGCCCGTGAGCGCCTTGTGCAAGTCGGCCGCCGTGGGCCGATTCGCCGGGTCGGGGTGCAGGCACCTGTGGAGGACGTCGCCGATCACGTCGCCGCGGGCCGGGGCCTTCGGGGTGCCGAGCAGCTTCGGCGGCGCGGCCGCGTGTGCCCGGTACGCCGGGAGGTACTTCTCGGCGTCGTCGAACGGGTACGGGTGCCCCTGTGCGAGCAACTCGTACAGCATGACCCCGAGCGTGAACACGTCCGACGCGGGGGAGGGCACCACGTTCGTCACGTGCTCGGGGCTCATGTACCCGGGGGTGCCGAAGTACCCCTCGTGTCCGTCCCACGGGGCCCTCTTGTCGGTGAAGAACGAGAAGTCCATGTCGATGATCTTGAGCCGGTACTTCATGCCGATCGACGGGTCCTCGATGAGCATGACGTTGTCGGGCTTCAGGTCGGCGTGGACGATCCTCGCGCCGTGGATCTGGTTGATCCCGGCGACGAGCACCTTGGCCATCAGCTCGCGCTGCTCCCAGCTCACCGCCGCCGGGCGCACGCGGATCTTGTCGAAGATCTGGGCGAGCGAGTGGCTCCTGTCGAGGAACTCGAACACCTGGTGGTACTTCCGCTCGTGCTCGAACCCGCCGAGGAACTTGTAGCAGAACTGGCGGCACGGCCCGGCCTCGATCCGCTTCTTCAACTCGGCCTGGTGCTGGACGAACGGCTTGTACCACGGGACGCGGACCGACGGCGACTGGTACAGCTTGAAGAACACCTTCTCGCCCGCCGCCGACCGTGCGGAGTACGAGACGGAGTTGTTACCCGTGGTGATGAGCTCGTCGATCGTGTACCCCTGGACGCGCTCCCTGGGGTCGTAGATGCGGACCATGCGGGCGGTACTCCGGCTCCCGGCACAAACACAAAGCAAAGAGTGGCCGCACGATGAGAGACACGATCCGCACGATTCGGGCAGAGACAGTCTCTGCTTGCCGTCTTGATCGTGACTGATCTGCTTCGATCGTGCAGCTGGTTCTTGTCCTACTCCAGCACGAGCGGCACCTCGGACTGCACGGTGATGGTCTTCGCGAGCTGCTCGATGATCTTGCCGAACCGGCTCGGGTCGGACGTGTAATCGGCCAGCGCGGCCTGCGGGGTCTGGCCGTCCTGCGTCGCGATCGCGTACCACTGGGCCTTGTCCACCTCGGCGAGCGTGTTGTACCGGTCGAACTTCTTTGGGGCGAAGATGTGGAGCACGATCTTCGCCGTCATCAGGTTCAGGATCACGTCGTCGATCGACGCGCCGCGGGGCTCGCGGAGCGGCTCCTTGAACGGCGCGTCGGTGAACACGACCACGAACCGCCGCGCGCCCCCGACCGGTCGCCAGGCGTTCGCGTCGAGGTCCGCGTTCGCCGCGGTCGCGGGCATCGCGGCGAGCTTGTACAGCGCTTCGAGGAGCGTCTCGGCCTCGTCCCCGCCGCCGTCGGCCACCAGGCCGCTGAGCTGCGCTTCGAGCTGGTGGATGTTCGACACGAACGGGTTGTCGACGTAGGGCGGGCAGTCGGTGTAGTCGAGGTCGCGGTACCCGACGACCTTGGCCCGCCAGTCCTTCACGACCGCCCCGCCGTTGGGGCCCGGGGTGGTGAGCGTCGTCACGAACTTCGTGATGTTCTGCTTGACGGCGTGGATGCACGGCCCCATGCTCCCGGTCGCGTCGAGCAGGAACACGATGTCGGCGATGCCCTTGACCTTCGGCTGCTGGCTCACGGGCGCGGTCCTCGGTGGGGAAGTCCCGGCATTATTCCAGAGTACGCACCCAGAGGCAAGGAACAGCAGGAGCAGCCTCCTTCGGCGTCAGAGGACAGAGTCGGGCACGGGCACGGGCTGGGGCACGGGCACGGATCAGACGGAAAAGGCACGGGACCGGAAACGCGCGTCGTGATTTGGTCCGTGTCCGACTCTGCCTTCTGCCCTTCTGTCTTCTGTCCTCTGTCGCCGAAGGCGTCTGGGCCGAAGGCGTCTGATCCGCGTGAACCGCCGCCGCGGTTCCGCTGTCCGTGACGCGGGGCGGACGATCGACACCCCGAACCGAGGGCACCCAGTGCGGACGCTGGCCAGCATTCAGGTCGTGAACACCGCCGAGCCGATCCCGAACGCCGACGCCATCGAGCGCATCCGCGTTCTGGGGTGGTGGGTCGTCGTGAAGAAGGGCGAGTTCGCACCCGGCGACAAGGTCGTGTACTGCGAGATCGACTCGCTTCTCCCGGAGCGTGCCGAGTTCGAGTTCCTGCGTGCGAGCAGCTTCAAGCCGACCGTGCTCGGGCCGGACGGCGCGTTGCAGCCCCCGGGGTTCCGCATCAAGACGATCCGCCTCCGCGGGCAGGTGTCGCAGGGGATCTGCTTCCCGCTGTCGATCCTCCCCGCCGGCGCGCCGACCGTCGAAGGGGCCGACGTGACCGACGCGCTCGGCGTGCGGAAGTGGGAGCCGCCGGTGCCGGCAGGGATGACCGGTCGCGTGAAGGGCAGCTTCCCGGGGTTCCTGCCGAAGACCGACGAGACCCGCGTGCAGGTGCTGGAGCCCACGATCGCGAAGCACCGGGGCCGCACCTTCTACGTCACCGAGAAGCTCGACGGCAGCTCGTTCACCGCGTTCGTCCGCGGGGGCGAGTTCGGCGTGTGCAGCCGGAACCTGCTCCTCGACACGGCCGACGAGACGAGCCTGTTCATGCGCGTCGCCAGGCGGCTCGGCCTCGAAGACCGCCTCAAGGCGTTCGCGGCGGCCCGCGGGTTCGACGTTGCGGTGCAGGGCGAAGTCATCGGCCCCGGCGTGCAGGGGAACAAGTACGCGCTGCCCGAGTTGGCGCTACGGGTGTTCAACGTGTTCGACGTGAGCGGCTACCGCTACCTCGACCACCCCGACATGCTCGCGGCCGTCGCCGAGATGGGCCTGGAACTGGTGCCGCAACTCGGTACGCTCGACCTGGCGCACAGCGTGGACGAACTCGTCGCGCTGTCGGAGGGGATGAGCGTGTTGAACCCGAAGGCGCACCGCGAGGGCCTCGTGCTCCGGCCGCTCGTGGAGGTGCGGGACGACTACCTCGGCCGCCTCAGCTTCAAGGCGATCAACCCGAAGTTCCTGCTGAAGTACGACGAGTAACCCCGGCGTGAGCCGGCTGTTCTCCCAACATATCGAGAACAGGCGGCTCACGCCGGAAACCTTTAGACAAGGGTGGCTCATGACCCCTGTGCTCGAACTCTACCTAGCGATTCAGCAGGAGGACACCTCACGAGCCCTGCAACTGCTCGTGTCGCACGCCGGTTTGGTCGGGGAGCGCTTTCTGGGGGAGACCTGGCTGCACTTCGCTGCGGAGAAAGGAAACGAGAAACTGATCTCGACACTGCTCGACTTGGGTGCGAACGTTAACGCAGTTCTTGACGATCTTCCGTTCGCGCCATTGGATCGCGCCGTTCGCCATTGCCACGAGGGAGCGGTTCGCTTGCTCCTGTGCGGCGGTGCGAAACTGCGACAGACAACATCGGAGGCCGGGGGCACCCTCATTGCAGCCGTTCACGGGGGTTCGGTCGAGATCGTGCGGACGTTGCTGGAACTCGGTGCCGACCCACACGTCGTATTCGGTCCCTATCGCAATAACGCGCTGAGCCAAGCGATCAAGATGGGTCACCACGAGATAGCTGACCTGCTACGCGCTCACAGGTGCCACCTGCCGGACGCGAATTAAACTTGAAGAACTCCGGTCTTGAACGGCTTCCCTTCATCGAAGCGCGTGGCGACGCTCAGCGCCGTGAGCAGCGCCTGGCGCGTGTCTTCGGGTCGAATGATTGCGTCCACCCACAGGCGGGCGGCGGCGTAGCGGATGTCGGTTTGCGAGTCGTAGCTCGCCTTCACCTTGTCGCGCAGCTCGGCCATCTCGGTCGCGTCGATCTCCTTACCCTGCCGCTTGAGCGCCTGCACCTGGACGTCGAGGAGCGTGGTCGCCGCCTGGTCGCCGCCCATCACCGCGTACTTCGCCGTCGGCCACGCCAGTATGAACCGCGGGTCGAACGCCTTGCCGCACAATGCGTAGTTGCCCGCACCGAAGCTCCCGCCGGTGATGAGCGTCAGCTTCGGCACCACGCTGTTCGAGATCGCGTTCACCAGCTTCGCCCCGGACCGGATGATCCCGTTCTGCTCCGAGTCCTTGCCCACCATAAAGCCGTTGACGTTCTGCACGAACAGGATCGGCACGCGGAGCTGGTTGCAGTCCATCACGAACCGCGCCGCCTTGTCCGCGGAGTCGACGTAGATCACGCCGCCGAACTGCATCTGCCCGTCGGCCGCCTTCACGCGCTGCTTCTGGTTCGCGACGACGCCCACCGCCACGCCGCCGAGCTTGCCAAAGCCGCACACGAGCGTCTTGCCGTAATCGGCCTTGTACTCGTCGAACGGCGCGTCGTCGAGCACGAGCTTCAGCAGTTCGCGGACGTCGTACTCGGGCTGGGTGAACGGCTCGAAGGTCTCTGAGGGGGTGTCGCCCACCCCCTCGCTTGCGCTCAGGGTTCGCCCAGTCGGCAGTATCCCCACGAGTCGCCGCAGGCGCTCGAGGCACGCATCGTCGGTCGGCTCTCGGTAGTCGATGGTACCGCTTACGGCCGCGTGCATCTTCGCTCCGCCGAGCGTCTCCGAGTCGACGACCTGGCCGATGGCGGCCTTCACCAGTGCCGGTCCCGCGAGGTAGAGCCCGCTGCCCTCGGTCATCAAAAGCGTGTCGCACAGCACCGGGAGGTAGCCGCCGCCGGCGACGCAGTTCCCCATGATCGCCGCGAACTGCGGGACGCCCGCCGCCGAGATCACCGCGTTGTTGCGGAAGATGCGGCCGAAGTCGTCCTCGTCGGGAAACACCTCGTCTTGCAGCGGCAGGAACACCCCCGCGGAATCGACGAGGTAGAGCAACGGCAAGCGGTTCTCGAGCGCGATGCGCTGGGCGCGGAGCACCTTCTTGCACGTCATCGGGAAGAACGCGCCGGCCTTCACCGTGGCGTCGTTGGCGACCACCATCACCTGCCGGCCGCTCACGGTGCCGACGCCCGTGACCACGCCGGCCGACGGCGCGCCCCCCCACTCGGCGTACA
The DNA here is from genome assembly GCF_051859125.1 of Gemmata sp. NCBI lineage: Bacteria > Pseudomonadati > Planctomycetota > Planctomycetia > Gemmatales > Gemmataceae > Gemmata > Gemmata sp. The sequence goes on along the minus strand of NZ_JBHYGG010000257.1, from coordinate 16,123 downwards.
TGCCCCACGCGGCCCACAGGCCGAGTTCGAACCAGTGGGCGTCGGGGTCGAGGAGCTTGGAAATGCGCTCGCGGGCGGTGAGGCGGTTCTTCTCGTGCTGCCGGTCGATGGCCTTCGCCCCGCCCCCGAGGCGGATGCGGGCTTCCTCGGTGGGGAGATCGGTCGGCATGGCGGCACCGCGGAGGCAGAGTTGAAAGCGAGTGATCCACAGATTACGCAGAAGACACAGATTTCAAAGACAGATGAAGACGAAGCAGAAGGCGGCTCTGCGTATCTCTCGATCTGGTCTTTAAATCTGTGTCTTCTGCGTAATCTGTGGATCAACTCTTCTGTTTGTTTACGCTCAGCTCCCGAGGGACCAGTCCTTGCGCTGGCGGCTCGACGGGATCTTCAGCATCTTCCGGTACTTCGTCACGGTGCGGCGGGCCACCGGGTAGCCCGAGTCGTTGAGCTTGGTGACCAGTTCCTCGTCCGACAGCGGCGTCGCCTTGTCCTCGTTGCTCACGAGTTCCATCAGCTTCTGCTTCATGACCTCGTAGGCCACGTCCTCGCCGGTCTGCTTGTTCTCCTTGCCGCCGCCGAAGAACCGCTTGAGGGGGAACACGCCGCGGGGGGTCTGCACCCACTTGTCGTCCACGGCCCGGCTCACGGTCGTGACGTGGACCTTCACCTGGTCGGCGATCTGCTGCATCTTGAGCGGCTGGATGTGGTCCATGCCGATGTCGAGGAACGCCCGCTGGTGCTCGATGATCGCCCGGGTCACCTTCAGGAGCGTGTTCCGCCGCTGCTCGACGGCCTTCACCAGCCAGTCGGCCGACTGGAGCTTCTTGCGCAGCTCCTCGCGGACCTTGTCGTCGAGGTCCTTGTTCTTGATGAGGTCCACGGTCCGCTTGCTGATGCGGATCTTGGGCACCCACTCGTCGGTGAGGCGGATGTTGAAGTCGTCGTCGTCGGTCCGCTCGACGATCACGTCGGGCATCACGTACCGGGTCTCGACGTCGGCGAACTTGAGCCCCGGCTTCGGGTCGAGGTGGTGCAGCGCCTCGATCGCCTCCTGGATCGTCGGGATGTCGAACTTGGTCGCCTTCTGGATGATCGGGATGCGGTTGTTGGCGATGTCTTCCAGGTGGTCGCGGACGAGGACGCGGAGCACGTCGCGGTACGGCGTGTCGCCGTTGAGCTGGAGGAGCAGGCACTCCTTGAGGTCGCGCGCCCCGACGCCGGCCGGCTCGAGCTTGTGGACCACGTCGGTGAGCGCCTCCTCGACCTCCTCGTCGGTCGCGAGCTGGTCGTAGCTCTGCGCGATCTCGGCGAGCGAGACGGTGCGGAACGCGTCGCGGTCGTCGTCCTCGCTGGCCTTCTCGCGGGTGCCGAGGTACCCGGTCCGGTCGATGAAGCTGCAGATGTGCTTGGCGAGCCGCCGCGTGGCCTCGTCGAGTTCGAGTTCGCCGATCTGCTCGGCGAGGTGGTCCTGGAGCGACTGCGGGCGGTTGGCCATGTTGGCCATCGCGTCGAGCTTCCGGTCCCCCTCCTCGTCCATCGCCCCGCGGCTGACCCGGTGCTCCTCGTTGAAGTGGTTGTCCCAGTCGCGGTTCAGCTCGTCGAGGCGGCTGAACTCCAGGTCGCCGGTCGTGTCGTGCTTGAGCGGCGCGTCGGGGTTGAAGTCCGGGGGCACCTCGTCGGTCTCCCCGTGCTTCTCCTTCTGTTCCAGGAACGGGTTCTCTTGTAATTCCTTCTCGATCTTCGCCTGCAAATCGGCAATGGGGAGTTGGAGGATCTCCATCGACTGGATCATGCGCGGGGCGAGGATCTGCCGCTGGTCCATTCGCGGCGACATGTCCATCCGCATTCCGATTCCGCTCATAGCACCGTCTCCGTGTTCCGGTCACCGGTCGCAGACGCGCCCGGCTCGCCGTCATCACCGGTTCGTCGCCCGTCAGAACGCCCGCCGTCCCTCAAGAGCCTCGGACAGCATCTGGGCGTTCGCCAACTCCAGGGAACTCCCGCTCGGCAATCCGCGTGCCAACCTCGTGATCGTCACGCCCGTTTCGGACAACACGTTCGACGCGAACAGGGCCGTTCCGTCGCCCTCCAGCGTGGGGCTCGTCGCGAGAATCACCTCGCGCACCCCGCCCTTGCGGATCCGATCGACCAGGGCGGTGAAGGTGAGGCGGTCCGGCCCCATCCCGTCGAGCGGCGCGAGCCGCCCGCCCAGAACGTGGTAGCGGCCGCGGAAGGTGCCCGCTCGCTCGAACGACCCCACGTCACGCGGGGTTTCCACGACACACACCAGGCCGCCGTCGCGCCGCGGGTCGGCGCAGATCGGGCACAGCTCGCCCTCGGTCAGGTTGAAGCACTCGCGACACGCCCGCACGCGCTCGGCCACGCCCCGCAGGGCCGCCGCCAGGGATACCGCGTTGCGGCGGTCGCCCGACAGGAGAAAGTGAGCGATCCGCTCCGCGCTCTTCGGCCCGATCCCGGGGAGCTTGGTCAGTTCTTCGAGCAACCGGGCGATCACCCCGTTCGTGTCGGCCACGCCCTACCTCCTGCCCTGTGCTCGCTCGCGACCCACGGGGTTTACCCCGCGTGGCCTTGGTCTTCGCCCAGACGCCGCGGGGGTAAACCCCGTGGCTCGTCGGTCGGTTCCCGGTCACCCGCCGAAGCCCGGGAAGCCGCCGGCCCCGAGCATGCCCGGGGGGATGCCCATGTTCGCGGCCATCTTCTCGCTCTCGGCCGCGAGCTGCTGGCGGGCCTTGGCGAGCGCCTGGTTGGTGGCAGCGGCGATGAGGTCTTCGAGCATCTCGCGGTCGTTCAGCTTCATGGCGTCTTCGGAGATGCGCACGGAGAGGACCTCCATGCGGCCGTTGACCTTCACGGTGACGTACCCGGCCCCTGCCGACGCCTCGGCAGTGATGTTCCCAATCTGCGCCTGGAGCTTCTGGATCTCCTCTTGGAGCTTCCCCTGGTTCTTCAAAAGGCTGAGCATCGAGCCGAATTCCTTGAACATCGTCAGCTCTCGTCGGGGGTTGCGGCGGGCGGGTCGACGTCGTCGTCGTCGTCGGTGGCGGTCGCCCGGGGGGCGACGCGGGGCGGGGCGGCCGGGTCGAACTCGTCGTCGACGTGCCAGATCTGTGCCCCGAGCATCTGGCTCGCCTTCTGGAACATCGGCAAGTTCATCAGTTGCTTCTTGCGGTCGGCCGTACCCACGACGGGCACGCCTGTGTCGGGCGCTCCGTTCTTGACCCCGGCCCCCACCACACGCTCGACCCGGACCTGAGCCGGGGAGCCCGTCACCGACCTCAGCGCCTCTTCGATCCGCCTCGTGTTGGACTCAGTGCCGCACGCCTCGTAGACGTGATTATACTCCGCCGTGAATCGAATTACCAGGGCGTTTGGCCCGAAAATTGCATACGAATTCGCGGATTTCAGTTGACTCCCGAGAATCGGTGACCTCTCCGAGAGCGCGACGAGCAACCGCCGCCACACCTCGGAAAGTGTTGATTCTGAAAGAGTTAGCGATAAATCTTCGGGTGCAGACTGCGGTCCCGGTGCGGGCGAACTAGCCGTCACTGGGCCGTTTTTTTTTGCGCCCGCGGCGCTCTCGGGGAGTGCAACGGCAGGCCGGACTGCCCGCGAACCGGGCGCGGCGACGGCGACCGCCCCCGGTTGGCTGAGCGCCTGAACGAGTTGCCCGACGGAAAGCAGTTCGCCCATCCGGCACAACCGCACCACCGCCATCTCCAGGATCACTTGCGTGTGCGGCGTGTCGCGGAGCCGGGCGCGAGTCGCCGTCCACACCTCCAGCCCCGCCAGGATCGCGTCCAGGCTCGTGAGTTTGGCCTGCGCGACCACCGCCTCCTTCTGCGTCGTGGTCACGGGCAGCTCGCGGACGTCCGGCCCCCCGCAACTCACCAGCATGAGCGACCGCCAGTAGCCGATGAGCTGATCGACCAACTCGCCGACCTGGAGCCCGCGATCGACCCACGCACCCAGGAGGTCGAGCGCCCCCTTCGCGTCGCCCTTGAAGACCGCGGCGGCGAGTTCGATGACCCGCTCGTCGCCGGCCGTGCCCAGCAGCGCGTTCACCTGCTCGGCGGAGAGCGTGCCGGGGCACGAGGCGAGGAGCTGGTCGAGGAGCGACTGCGAGTCGCGCATCGAGCCGCCGGCGCGGCGGGCGATGAGCTTGAGCGCCTCGTCGTCGGCCCGGTGGCCCTCCTGCGAGACGATCCGCTTGAGCTGGTCGAAGATCTTGCCCGACCCGACGTGCGCGAAGTCGAACCGCTGGCACCGCGACAGGATCGTGATCGGGATCTTCTGCACCTCGGTGGTGGCGAAGATGAACTTGACCCGCGGCGGCGGCTCCTCGAGCGTCTTGAGCAGGGCGTTGAACGCCCCGGTCGAGAGCATGTGGACCTCGTCGATGATGTAGATCTTGTACCGGCTGCGGATGGTGCCGACGCCGACCCCGTGGCGGAGGTCGCGGACGTCCTCGACCTTGTTGTTGCTGGCCCCGTCGATCTCGTGAACGTCGACGTCCTCGCCGGTCGCGATGGCCTTGCAACTGTCGCACCGGTCGCACGGCGTCGGGGTCGGCCCCTCGGCGCAGTTGAGGGCCTTGGCGAGGATGCGGGCGGCGCTCGTCTTGCCGACCCCGCGGGCCCCGGTGAACAGGTAGGCGTGCGCGACCCGGCCCGACTGGAGCGAGTTCACGAGCGCGCCGGCGACGTGCTCCTGCCCGAGCAGCTCGGCGAACTGCTGGGGGCGGTACCGGCGGGCGACGGCGGTGTAGTCGGCCGGTGCTCGCGCCGCCGCGGGTGCGGGTTCGGGTGCCTTGACCTTCGCCATGTCGCTCGTCCGTGCCGGGGCCGCGAGTCGGGTTCCTCTGGTGCCATGCTACCCGCGATGCGGCCCGGGTGACAACGCCGGTGCCGCTCCCTCAAAGTTCGAAGCACGAAATCCGAAGCACGAAATCCGAAGGACGGACTGTAACCGGTTGTTTGGATCTCGTGACCCGGATTGTCCGCTGTTCGGATTTCGTGCTTCGAATTTCCGATTTTTGAGGCGCAGCCGAGCGGGTGCGGTTTCGATTGACTGGAGGAGTCGCCCCGGTGCCGGAGACCGTTCGGAATGCAGCAGAACCCTGCGGTGGACCCGTCCCCGCCCCGCAAGAAGCCCTCGCGCAGGTGGGCCCCCCGGTTCATCGAGGGGACCGACGCGATCACCTGGAGCCGGTGGCTGTGGGAGACCCGGTTCGCGGTCCACCCCAAGTACTGGTACATCGCCGCGTTCGTCTCCGCGGCCTCGACGATGAACCTCGTGCTGCGGTGGGTCCAGAACGGCACCCACGGCCGCGACCTGGCCCGCGTGACCCTCGGCAAGCAGCCGGTGTTCGTCATCGGCCACTGGCGGACCGGGACCACGCTGCTGCACGAACTGCTCATTCAGGACCCGCAGTTCAACTACCCCGACACGTTCGACTGCTTCTGCCCGAACCACTCGATCCTCTCCGAGCGGTTCTTCAAGACCTACGTGAACTGGCTGGCCCCGCAGCAGCGGCCGATGGACAACATGGCGGCCGGGTGGGGCCGCCCGCAGGAGGACGAGTTCGCGCTGTGCCTGCTCGGGCTCCCGACCACCTACCTCGACGTGGTGTTCCCGCGGTCCGCCCCGATGCACCCCGGGTCGCTCGACCTGTCGGGCCTGACCCCGACCGAACTCGCGCGCTGGAAGCGGACGTTCCGGCGGTTCCTCCAGGCGGTCAGCGCCCGCGACGACCGCCGGCTCGTGCTGAAGTCGCCCCCGCACACGGCCCGCATCCCGGTGCTGCTGGACATGTTCCCGGACGCCCGGTTCGTTCACATCGTCCGCGACCCGTACGTCGTGTTCCCCTCGACGGTGAACCTGTGGACGTCGCTGACCCGCCGGCAGTGCGTGCAGAAGCCGCCCGCGACCGGGTACGAGGAGAAGGTGTTCGGCGAGTTCCGCACGATCTACGACCGCCTGGAAGAAGCGCGGCCGCTGCTCCGGCCGGGGCGGTTCCACGAGCTGCGCTACGAGGAGCTGGTGAAGAACCCGGTCGGCGAGCTGGAGAAGGTGTACGCGGGGCTGGAACTCGACGGGTTCGCCGACGCCCGCCCGCGGGTCGAGGCGTACCTGGCGCAGACCGACGGGTACGAGACGAACAAGTACGCCATCACGCCCGAGCAGCGGGAGGAGGTCACCCGCCGCTGGGGCGACGTGATCCGCCGCTACGGCTACGAACTTGAAGAGCAGAGAAGAGAGTGATCCACAGATTTCGCAGAAGACACAGATTTTTTAGACACAAGGCAGAGGTCAGAGATCAGAGTTCAGCCACCAGTCATGTAACCCATGCTCCTCTGTCTTAAAATCTGTGTCTTCTGCGTAATCTGTGGATCAAACTGTCTTTACTCGTGCGCTACTCGAAGTAGTCCTCGTTGGCGGCCTTCTGGCGGTCGGTGACCGGCACCTTCGCGTCGCCGACCAGTTCCCGCACGACGACGCTCGCGGTGCGCTTTCGCAGCCGGCTCTCGGGCCTCAGGATGAGCCGGTGCGCGAGCACGGGGTGGGCCATCCTCTTCACGTCGTCGGGGGTGGCGAAGTCGCGGCCGGCGATCGCGGCGAGCGCCTGCGCCGTGCGGAACAGCGCGATCGACGCCCGCGGGCTGCCGCCGAGGAGCACGTCCTCGTGCGCGCGGCTCGCGTGAACAATTTCGAGCACGTACCGCGTCACCTTGTCGTCCACGTGGACGTGCCGGATCGCCTCCTGGCACGCGAGCACGTCGTCGGCCGACACGACCGGCTTGAGGTCGTCGATCGGGTGCCCCTTCTGGAGCCGGACGAGCATCTTCCCCTCTTCCTCCATGCTCGGGTACCCGAGGCTGAGCCGCACGAGGAACCGGTCGAGCTGCGCCTCGGGGAGCGGGAACGTGCCCTCCTGGTCGACCGGGTTCTGCGTGGCGATGACGAGGAACGGCGGCTTCAGCACGTACGTCTGGCCGTCGGCACTGACGCGGCGCTCGGCCATCGCTTCGAGGAGCGCGGCCTGGGTCCGCGGGGTGGCCCGGTTGATCTCGTCGGCGAGGAGCGTCTGCGCGAACACCGGGCCGGGGCGGAACTCGAACTCGCCGGCCTTCTGGTTGAAGATCGAGACCCCGGTGACGTCGCTCGGGAGCAGATCGGGGGTACACTGGAGGCGCTTAAAAGTGCAGCCGACGGAGCGGGCGAGGGCGCGGGCGAGCATCGTCTTGGCGACGCCCGGCACGTCTTCGAGGAGGATGTGGCCCTCGGAGAAGTACGCGGCGACCGCGAGGGTCAGTTGCGGCCGCTTGCCGATGACGACACGCTCGACGTTGGCGATGATGCGGGCCGCGGTGCCGGCGACGTCGGTCTCGGTCTGGGACATGGGTGGTCCGTACGGGGTGGCGTCAGGATACGGCGCACGCCCCTACGACGCCGCCCGCGGCGGGCGGTTCCACGCGGGGGTCAGTCGGTGCGGGTCAACCCGGCGCGGAGCTTGCGCCGCATCTGCCGCCAGAGCGCCCGCACCTCGCGCTCGGGCAGGCCGAGGCGGCTGCAAACGTCGTGGAACGCCACCCCCCGGAGCCAGAGGCGCGCGAGCCGCAGTTCCGTGTCGTCGAGCGACGCGAAGCCGGCCTGGACGCCGGCGAGGGTTTCCTCTCGGGAGACCGCGGCCGGCGGCGGCAGCGGGTTCGGGTGCAAGTCAATGATCTCGGGCGGTTCGGATGGGTGGGCCGCACCGGGCGGGGGAGCAGTCCAACGACTTCGGCGACTCATGGCTATCGCTCCACGTAGAAATCGGTTCTCGCGACGGATACCAATTCGCCGGCTTGCCACCCGCGCGTTCGCTCCCGGAACAGTTCGATGCTGTGGCGCCCGGCGCCTTGGACACGGACCATGTGGAGGCGAAAGGCCACGTCTCGAACTGATGCTGTCGAGGGAAAGGCCACCCGAAACGGCCCGTAACTGCCGACGAGCACCGGCGTCCCACTCGGGTGATCGTTCCACCGAATCTGGACCATAAACTCCACCGGTCTCGCCCGGTCGAGGTAGAACCTCGTGAACAGGTCCAACCGCCCGATCGTTCGCGGGAACTCCGCGTCCGCCGGCACGTCGTGCCAGTAGTCGACGCCGAGCAAGTCGGACGTCGGGTGCGACCCGTACTGCCGGGTCGTCAGGTTCGCGACAAAGTGGTGGACGCTCACGCGCCGGCTCATCGGGCGAACTCCGCGACTTCCCCCACTCTACCCGGCCGCGGACGGCGGTACAAATCACCCGCCCCGGACCGCGCCGCACCCGGTTCCACCGCGGGCACCGCGTCACTCCTCCGACCCGCTGCTGCCCTTCTCGATGAACGGCTTTTCGCCGGCCCAGGTCAGTTCGATCTTCAGGTCCTTCGTCGGGCCGGTGATCGTGACGGTCAGTCCGGAGTCGTCGGGCGAGGCGTACTTCTTCGGGGCGAGCCAGCGGATGTCGGACGGGCCGACGTTCTCGTTCCCGACGACGCGGACCGCGTGCGTGCCGGTCAGGCACCCGTCGCCGTCGTCGGTGGTCGTCAGGGTGAACCGGCCGTCCGGGCCGATGGTGCCCGCGGCCGCCCGGTAGCCCGTCGGCATCACCTGGACGCTCCCCCTGGTGAGCGGTTGCCCGTCGATCAGGACGGTCCCAGATACCGGCACCACCTTCGGCCCGCTCTCGCAGCCCGCCGCGGCCGCGACCGTGGCGGCGAGCGCTGTGAAAAACATCGTGGAGAGGCGCATGCGTGTGACCCCGGGGTCGTGCCGAAACCCCGGCGCGTGCCCGGGGTTTCGGCGCTGAGAGGAACGGAACCACCGGCCCCGGGCGCTCACGGCGCGGACCGCGCCTCGCCGCCCGCACGGGTCGAGAGCGCCTGGTAGGTCGGGAGGTCGATGGTGTTGGTGAGGAACTGGACGTGGCCGTCGCCGAAGGCGAAGTTGCCGCCGCCCGTGTGCCGGCTCCCGAACCCGCCGTACAGGGCGACGCCGTAGGGCGACGTGGTGACCCCGGTCCCGGGCTTGGTGTTCAGCGGGTTCTCGGTGGACCGCAAACAGCTCTCGTGCCGCCCGGCCTGGGTCCACAGGTTCCTCGACAGGTCCGTGTGCGCGTCGATCACTTCCCCGACGATCATGGTGTGGCTCGTGCCGTCGGTCATGTCGGACATCTTGTGTGGCACCCGGTAGTTGAACATCCCGGTGTTGTAGAGCTTGAGGTTGCTGCTGATCCCCTGGCTCGGCCCGAGCTTCCCGTGAACGAAGGCGTAGCTCCCCGTGGCCGCGTTCAGCCCACTGCTGACAACGAACGGCTGGCTGGTGTCCGAGGGGCACACCAGGAACGCCGGCCGGGTCTCGACGACCGTCTTGTTCGGCGTCGCCCACGTGCTGGACGGCCCCCACGGCGGGTCGGTCTGGCTCACCGTCTTGTACAGCGCGTCGGCCTCCAGCATCGGCAGGAGCTGGACGAACCCGCTCTGGCCGGACCGGCCGACCTTGTCCGCGGTCGGCGTGATGCTGGTCGCGCACGGGCCGTCGGTAATGCCGTCGCACCCGAGCCGCCCGTGCGGGTACCGGTTGTACACGTCCGAGTAGCTGGCGACCGCGATGCCGACCTGCTTGAGGTTGTTGGAGCACTTCATCCGGGCCGCCGCCTCGCGGACCTTCTGGACGGCGGGCAGCAACAACCCGATCAGGATCGCGATGATCGCGATCACCACGAGGAGTTCGATCAGCGTGAACGCGGGGCGGGAGGGTTTCGGCTTCCAGATGTTGAGAGTTGCGTGCATGGGATAAAACTCCGGACCGGAGAGATGAGGCGAACAACGTCAAGTATCGCACGCTCCGGGCGCTGGGGAAAGCCGGTCAAAAGCGGAGTGGGGCGTGAGAAGGAACTTGACCTCACGGTTTTCAGGAATCGCATGAATCTTTCAGGAGGCGAACGTCGCGCCCGTAATCCGGCGACTACTTCCCGGTTCCGAACGTGTACACTTCTTGTGCCCTGAACCGCGGCCCGGCGCACGGTGTCACCCTCCCCATGAGCAACGGGATGATCGAGATCGACGGCTCGGAGGGGGAGGGCGGGGGCCAGGTCCTCCGGTCCTCGCTCGCGCTGTCGGTACTCACCGGCCAGCCGTTCAAGCTCGTCAACATCCGGGCCCGGCGTGCGAAGCCGGGGCTCCAGCCCCAGCACGTCATGTGCGTGAAGGCCGCGGGCACGATCAGCGGCGCGACCTACAAGGGGGCGAGTCCCGGGTCCGCGGTGCTGTACTTCGAGCCGAACGCGGTGAAGCCCGGGAAGTACGCGTTCAGCATCGGCACCGCCGGCGCGACGGCACTCGTGCTGCACACCGTCGCGCTGCCCCTCGCCCTGCGCGGCGGGCAGGCGAGCGAGGTCGCGATCACCGGCGGCACGCACAACCAGCACGCGCCGTGCTATCACTTCCTTGAAACGACGTGGGCGGCGTACCTGCGGCGGATGGGGGTCGAGGTCGAACTCGAGATGACCCGGCCGGGGTTCTACCCCCGCGGCGGCGGCGAGATCCGGGCGGTGGTCCACCCCTGTTCCCGCGTGACCGGCGTGACCCTCACGACGTGCCCCGACCTGACGACCGCCGGCGGGTTCAGCGCGTTCGCGGAGTTGCCCGAGTCGGTCGGCCGCAAGCAGGCCCGGCGGCTCTCGGTGCGGCTCAAGAAAGAAGGGGTCGAGCCCCACATCCCGGTCGAGGAGTGGCACGCGGCGAACCCCGGCACCGTCGCCGCGGTGATCTTCCGGCAGGCCCCGGTGCCGCCGCTGTTCTTCGGCCTGGGCGAGCGCGGCAAGCCGGCCGAGTCGGTCGCCGACGACGCGGCCGACGAGGCGATCCGGTTCCGCGACGCGAAGTGCCCCGTCGACCCGCACTCGGCCGATCAGCTCCTCCTGCCGCTCGTGTTCAGCCCCGACGCCAGCGAGTTCAGAACGTCCGAAGTCACGCGGCACCTGACGACGAACATTGCAACCGTGCGGAAGTTCGTGGATCGTGTGATCGAGGTGGACGGGGAAGCGGGGCAACCCGGAACGGTCCGCATCCCCGCGGTGGTATAATGCCCAACCGCGAGAAGAGCGATCCACGGATTACACAGAAGACACCGGCTGAAAAACCGGATCAAGACCGAGCGGGGCCGAACGGGCTGGTGCGCGTCGCCCGCGTCTTGAACTCTGTGCCTTCTGTTTAATCTGTGGATCACTGCTTGTTGAGGAGACTCATGCAGATCGCGCAGGTCGTGCCGTGTACCGAGGCCGAGGGGCCGGGCAAGCGGTTCGCGGTGTGGTTCCAGGGGTGCCCGTTGCGGTGCCCCGGGTGCTGCAACCCCGAGTTCATCCCGTTCAAGGGCGGCGAGACGAGGACCCCCGACGAGTTGATCGGCTGGATGGAGCGGGTGCGAGCCGAGAGCGGCATCGAGGGGCTCACGCTGCTCGGCGGCGAGCCGTTCGCCCACGCGGCCGCCGGGGTCGCCCTCGCGGAGGGTGCGAAGCGGCTGGGGCTGTCGGTGATGGCGTTCAGCGGCTTCACGCTCGAAGAGCTGCGCACCCGGCCCGAACCGGAGGTCGCCGAACTCATCGCCCTGACGGACATCCTCGTGGACGGCCCCTACGACCGCGACCACCCGGACACCGAGCGGCGGTGGATCGGCTCGACCAACCAGCGGGTCCACTTCCTCACGGACCGGTACCGGCTGGACGAGCAGTGGCGGAAGCGCAACACGCTGGAGATCCGGGTCGTCGGCCGGGAGATCACGGTGAATGGTTTTCCGGCGAAGGATGCTGTAGGCTTGTGGAAGGGGTGGACGCGGAAGAAGCCGCTGCCGGTCGCGCGCCCGACCCCGACGCCCGATTCGCTGGGGACCGACGCGACATGACCCGTGCCGCCGCACCGCCGCGACCGCCCGAGCCCGACGGCCCCCGGCAGGTCTCCAAGTTCGAGTTCAACCTCCTCCGCATCCTGCGGTTCGTGGTCGGGCACTTCCCCGCGGACCAGGGGATGCAACTCGTTCGCGCCGCGGTCACCCGGCCCGAGTGCCTCAGCGCCGGGGCCGTCGATCTGGTCAAGGACACGCTCGCGAAGGCGTGCGTCCTGTTCCTCGTCAAGCAGGGGGCGTGGCGGAACGACAAGTACCTCCGCGAGGGGAGCCCGGTCCAGGGCCGGGTGTGGGACCGCGTGCCGCTCGACGAGCGGGGCCTGACGTTCTCGCGGCCGGTGCTCGAGTTCCTCCAGTGGGCCACGGCCGAGAAGGTGAACGACACGAAGGCCCCGTGGGACGCCGCCCCCGCGGCGCTGACCCCGGCCGACGAGTTCTTCTTCTGGCTCGCGTTCGACGCGACCCGCGCCGACCCGGACCTGCTGGCCGCGCTCCGCCGCAAGGACGCCTTCCGCACGAACGCCTTGTGCTGGATCACGTGTCCCGGCGACATGGCCGAGGGCGACGAGGCGGCCCCGCCCGACTTCGCCCCGCTGTTCGAGGGGCAGCGGGCGGTGATCCTGGAGTGCCTCCAGCGGCACCTGGAGCACCGGTGGGTCCGGTCCGAGCGGATGAAGGGGCAGATCGGCGACTGGAAGCGGATGCGGCAGCAGGGCCGGGCCGAGTTCGCCGCGCTGCAGGCGTTCCTGAAAGCGGCGCACGCCGCGAAGCGGACCGACCTGGCCCGGTTCGTGCTGCGGACGAACGCGGCGCTGTTCACGAGCGAACTGACGCCGGTGTTCTGGACCGGCGGGCTCCAGGGCAGCGGCCCGCCCCGCCTCGCGGACCGGCTCGACACGCAGCGGGCCGCGCTCGCCGTGCCGCGGCAGATGGACGTGCTCGACGCCTGGCAGCGCGAGGCCCTGAACGTCGGGTACTTCGACGAGGGGTACCAGGCGAACCAGATGTGGAAGGCCGACTGGGAGGCCGCCAACGGGACCCGCATCGCGGCCCGCGCCCACGCCGCCGTCGAGATGCTCGAACCGCTCCGCGGGCCGGTCGGCGGGCCGCCCGCGGCCGGGACCCCGCCCGTGACGACTGATACGGAAAGTAGCCCCGGGTGATCGGGCGCGTGTCCTGACCCCTGACTCCCGACCCCTGACTCCTGGAGCGAAGCGATGAGCCGCGCGTACCGCATCACCGTGAAGGAATCGGACACCCGCCACCTCAAGGCCGGGGACGAGATCTGCACGCAGTTGGAGATCCTCGAGATCCTCCCGCCCGAGGACATGGCCACGCTGCTCAAGGAAGAACTCAAGAAGCGCGGGTTCGAGGAGCAGGCCGACGGCACCATGCTCCGCAGGGACGGCGACCTCACCGTGAAGATCGACCCGTGCTCCGGCGAGGTCTCGGTGAAGGCCGAGGCCGAGGAGACGGTGAGCCAGGAGGCCAAGCGCGAGGCGACCGGGTTCAACGACGTCGGCCCGAGCGAGAAGAGCCTCCGCGACCGGGTCAAGGACCAGCTCAAGACCGACCTCGACAAGAAGTTCGAGCAGGAGCAGTCGCGGCTCCAGGGCAAGGCGACCGAGCAGCTCGAGAAGCACCTGAGCGACCTCCAGCCGGAGATCTCCGAGGTCGTCAACCAGGTGACCCGCGACGCGCTCAAGCAGAAGGCCCAGCAGATGGGCACCGTCAAGGAGATCAGCGAGGACGCCGAGAGCGGCTCGCTGACGATCAAGGTCGAAGTGTGACCGGGGTCGGGAGGCGGGAATCGGGAGTCCGCGAACCCGATCCCTCGCTCCCGGTTGCCGGCTCCTGACCCCCGACCCCCGACCACCGACCCCCGAACATGAGCATCACCGTCACCGAAAAAGAGCTGGCCAAGTCGCTCACCGTCGAGCAGGCGGTCGAGGCCGCGTACTCGCAGGAACTCGCCGACATCGCCAGCAAGCTGGTCCGCGGGCTGCCGGTGCTCGTCGAGTGCGACAAGGAACTCGCCCCGTACCTGTTCCTGAACGTGCGGAACCGGCTCCGCGAGGCGAAGCTCCAGTGCATCTACCTCGACGGCCGCCAGCGCGACCCGCAGCAGGGGGCGGTGCCGATGGGCCTGATCGGCACCATGATCGCGCAGCTCCGCGACGCGGTCCGCGGGGCCGTCGAGCGCCGGGTCGTCGTGCTCCCGCACCTCGACCTGCTCACCACCAGCCAGGGCGGGCTCACGGGCGAGGCCCGCGAGGTGATCCCGCTGCTGTACGAGAACCCCGAACTCGTGTGGCTCGGGTTCAAGGACCCGTCGTTCCCGCTCCCGAAGGTGATCGAGAACCTGTTCCCGTGCTACACGAACATCCTCGGCACCGCCCGGAACAAGCTCCGGCAACTCGTCACGCAGTCGGAGAGCCGCAAGTTCGGCCGCGAGTTCGCCCCGTGGCAGCTCTACAAGTACGTCTCGGGCGTGAACGCCGTCCGGTTGCGCCGGCTGCTGTCCACGCTCGAGGGCGAGGACTACCCGGCCGACCCGAAGCGCGCGTACTCGCAGGTGCGGCAGGCGACGCTGAACGGCCACATGGAGATCCCGACCGTTGACCTCGAGAAGGACATCGGCGGGTACGCGAAGGTGAAGTCGAAGCTCCGGGCCGAGATCCTCGACACGCTCCAGAAGCGCGACAAGGCCACGGACCCCGAGGAGGTCACGCGGCTCGAGGAACTGATCCCCCGCGGCATGATCTTCTGGGGGCCGCCGGGCACCGGGAAGACGTACTTCGCCAAGGCCATCGCCGCGAGCATCGGCGCGGCCATCACCATCGTGAGCGGCCCGGAACTGAAGTCGAAGTGGGTCGGGGAGAGCGAGGAGAACCTCCGCCAGATCTTCCACAAGGCCCGGCAGTCCGCGCCGTCGATCATCGTGTTCGACGAGATCGACTCGTTCGCCACCGCCCGCGGGACGTACACCGGCAGCGGCGTCGAGCACTCGATGGTGAACCAGTTGCTCACCGAGATGGACGGGTTCCACAAGGACGAACTCGTGTTCATCGTCGGCACCACCAACTTCGTGGAGTCGCTCGACCCGGCCCTGCTGCGGCCCGGCCGGTTCGAGTTCCACATCCACATCCCGTACCCGGACGACGACGACCGCCGCGCCATCTTCGAGATCTACAACAAGAAGATGAAGCTCCAGTTCACCCCGGAGGCGATGGACTACGCGGTCAACCGCACCGGCAACCGGTACATGACCCCGACCGGCACCGCGTTCAGCGGCGACCACCTGAACGCCCTGTGCCGCGCCGTCGCCCGGCTGCGGATGCGCGAGAACCTCACCGGCGAGACGACGCCCAAGCTCATCGAGAAGGCGATCACCGAGTTCGACGAGAAGGTCGAACTGCACGAGAAGGACCTGCCGGTCGTGGCGACCCACGAGGCCGGGCACTTCCTCGTGTCGATCTTCTGCCCGCACCACGCGCCGCCCGAGAAGGTGACGATCCAGAGCGACATGCCGTGGGCCCCGTTCTTCACCCAATTCAAGCACGAGAAGAAGCGGATCGGCATGAGCCGGAACGAGCTGCACGACATCCTCGCGGTGCTGTACGGCGGCATCGAGGCCGAGCGGCTGCTGACCGAGGACGTGTCCACCGGCGCGAGCGGCATGGGGCACCCGGGGTCCGACCTGTTCCGCGCGACGGACATCGCCGAGCTGATCGTCGAGGTGTGCGGCATGTCGAACCTCGCGGCCCCGCTCCGGTCCTTTCGGGACGAGAAGGGCCACCGGGCGGTGCTGTCCGGGTCGATGGCCGAGGCGATCGACCGGCAGGTGAACACGATCATCGTCGAGGCGCAGGCCCGGGCCGCCGGCATCCTCGCGAAGCACAAGGCCGACCTCGTCGCGATCCGCGACGAGTTGATGGAGAAGAAGACCATCGAGGGCGACCGCACCAAGGCCATCATCGACGACCTGCGGGCGCGGTACCCGAAGGACGTCGGCGCGCCGGGGCCGGAGGTGAAGCTCGCGGCCGGGGCCGGCACCACGACCGCTGCACCGGTGGCCGACGAGAAGGCCGAGAAGGACAAGAAGACCACGAAGAAGAAAGAAGACTAGCTCGGCGAGCCGGGAGCGTGAGCGACCGGAGCAACGTTGCTCCGGT
>NZ_JBHYGG010000256.1:0-47658 GCF_051859125.1 Gemmata sp. | reverse complement strand
GATCTGCGGGCCGTGGACGGGCCGGCCGACGCGCCGACCGCCCCGCCCGGCCCCGGCTCCGCCCGGCCCCGCCCCCGCGACCGCGGCCGCCCTGGACGTGCTGATCGACCGGCTCGTAGCCGAGTCCCCGGAGTGGCGCCGCGAGCACGTTCCAAGGCTCGCGACAGACCAGCCCGGAGGCACCGTGACCGTCGTGGTCGGGGCGGTCGTCGACGCACTGCTCCGGACCCGGGCCCCGCCCGTCGGGCCGCCCTGTCCGAGGTGCTGGTCGCGTTCGGTGCGGCCGCGGCCCGCGGGGTCACCGCGGCCCTGGCGGGCACCCGCTCGGGCCCGCGCCAGGCGGTGCTGGGCGGGGTGCTGGAGGGCATCGGGCCGGGGCTCGCCCCGGGCGAGCGGTCCCGGCTGGCCCTGGACCTGCACATCGCCGTGACCCGGGCGGCCGACCCGGCCGCGATCGAGGCCCTGGCCCGGGCGATCGCCGCGGTCCGCATCGCCGGCGAGACCGCCCCCCGGTGACGCTCCGGTCCGGAAGCGCGTGACCTCCCCGGCCGTGTCGTCGGCGGCCCGGGGGCGGGCCGCGGGGGCTCGCCGCTCAGGCGAGCGGGAAGTTCCGCGGGCCGCGGTGGGGGTCGCGGGGCCGCTCGAGGTGCGTGAACGCGCGACGCCACCGTGGTGAAGGCCGTGGGTATCGACCCGACCAAACAGAACTTGTCGAACGTGAGCCGGCCGATCCGCATCGCCGACCCCGCTGCCAAGCCGAAAATTCCTCCGGGTTGCGGGAAGACGCTGCCGGCGGCTCGCAGGTTCGGACTCGATCAGGTGTCCTCGGGCGGCCTGAGGGTCATCAGGAGCCACAGCGCCTGGAGCACCCCGAGCACGGGCACACCGAGCAGCAGAACCCCGCCGGCGAAGGACAGGTCGTCGGCCACCTGCGTAAAGACCGACCCGACGGAGGCGCTCTGCGCCAGGGCGTTCTGCCACCGGATCCCGAGGACGCCGACGGACACCGCAAGCCACCAGGTCACCAGCCGGCCTAGGGACGGCCACACGGTCACCGGAACCATCGCCCGGTACGGGTTCGGGCGTCCGTCGAGCACCGCGACGCACAACTTGACCGTGTAGGGCCAGGGGAGCGACAGCTTGTAGAAGTGCCCCGCGTACTCGGCGTGGTACTCGGAAACCGGCCCGGCCGCGACGCGGGTCGGGCTCACCTCGGTGTACAGGCCCGGGGCCGAGCTGATCTCGACCCGGGCCTCAAGGGTCGGTGGGGTCACGGTGACGATCAGCGTGCGCCCGGCACGGACGTGAACCCGGCCGCGGGCGATCCGCGGCGTGTTCCCGTTCCGCAACCTCAGGTACAGTCGGGCGGGTCCCCGGCGGCGGAGACTCGGCGGATCGTCGCACGCGGGGACCGCACCCTCACCGGCGGGCGCCGTCGGGGTCACGACTTGGCCCCCTTCGCCCCGCCCCCTTCGCGGGGCAGCCGCCACTGGTCCACCCACCCGAGCAACTCCTTCGACAGGTCCGCCAGGTAGTCCCGGAACACCTGCCCGGCCGTCGGGTCGGTCTCGGCGGCCGCCTTCAGCTCCTCGGTCGCCGTCTGTTGCCACGGGGTGAAGGCCAGCAGGGCGTGGAGGTGCCGCGGCTCGTACGCCTGGACCCGCACGTCCCGCTTCCTGCCCCGGGCGGCGTCGAACACCCGCTTCGTTTCGGCGCCGCTTAACACCGCCTCTCCCTCGGCCCGGAGCATGACCAGGGTGCGGATCGGGCACGGGTTGGCGTCAAAGAACTCGAGCCGCTGCCGCAGGTCCTGGGGCAAGCCCCGCCGCTGGCCGAGCCACGCGGCCACCCCGACCCCGGGCGCGTTCCGGCCCTCGGTCCGGACCACGCTGAGGTACCCGTACGCCCCGAGGGCCGTGTCGGTCACCAGTTCGACCCGGTGCCACGGCCCGGCCCCCGTCAGCTGGTTCTGGTGGAGGGCCTGGAGCCACCCGCCGAGCGCGTTCTGCACCTCGGGGATGAACGCGGCCCCGACGGTGACCTCCGACTCCAGGTACCGGGCGGCGGCGGCGACCTTCTCGCGCCACAAGTCCTCGAGACGCTTCCGAAAGTTGGGCGGGGAGACCACCAGTGGCGGGGTCGGTGCGCCCGGCTTCACGGGTAGAGGGTAGACGATCTCGTCGTACCGCTTCGCCAGGCCCCTGAGGAGCGTCCGAATGGTGCGCTCGCGTGCGAGTTGCTTGACGGCCCCGGCGTCGAACGGGAAGGTCGGGGGGAGGCCCGTCAGGTCCAGGTCCGGGAACTTGAGACGCAGGCGGCGCTGGACCACCTTCTCGATCAACTCCGGGGGCACCGAGTCGGGCATCCTCAGGTGCGCGCGGGCCGGGCGACCGGGGAGCGTGAACGGCTGCGTGAGCCGCTCCTTCACGAACGGCTCGGCCGCGTTGATGAGGTCGATCCAGAACGTCTCGTTGGCGAACACCAGCAGGCACACGCTCCGCAGCTCGTTGATGAACTTGGCCGTCGCGTCGGTGAAGAACTTGCGGTTCAGCCGCTCCTGCTCCTTGTCGGGGGCGTTGACGTAGTCCTCCAGCTGGTCGAACGCGATCACCACCGGGACGCCGAGTACCGCCAGCAACTCGAGCCACGTCTCCAGCATCCGCCGCCCGAGGTTGCCCGCGTTCTTCACGTTGGCCCGGGCGTCGTCGAAGCCGCCCATGTGCAGCTCCTCGAACGGCTCCCGGTCCCCGAGCAGCGCGACCCGGGCCAGCCGCTTGTACAGCTCCTTCCGGAGCCACCCGACCACGTCGTTGGACTCGGTCCGGTCGAGGTGGCGGGCGACCACGTCGTTGGCCGTCTCGGGCTTCACCCCCGCGCCCTCCACGGCGGAGCGGACCTGGGCGGCCGTCGGGTGCTTGGCATCGCACTGCCGGGCGACGTCGTCCACGGCGTCGATCCGCGCCTGGACCTTCGACGCCCCGAACCCGAGTGAGGAGAAGAACCCCCCGGACGGGACCAGCTCGGCCTTCTGGTGGGGCGCGAGCTGCCGGAGGGCCTCGCCGAGCAACCGGGCCGTGAGCCGCCCGGCGATGACGTTCAGCATCCGGCCGCCCTCGCCCTTCTGGGCGAGGAAGTGGTTGGCGATCTGCCAGAGCAGGTAGTCGGTGGCGTCCATCCCGGGCGAGAGCCGGTCCACGACCACGAGGAGCGTCTCCTCCCCGCGCTCGCCGGCCAGCTGCTTCAGCTCGTTGCGGAGCGAGTAGAAGAGGTGCGTCTTGCCCGCGCCGCGCTCCCCGAGGACCGGGAACACCTGGGTCGCGGGCCGGCCGTCGCGGTACGTCCCGATGACGTCGAGCAGCTCCTGGAGCTGGGCCTCGGCGAACTCGGGCACGCCCCCGAGCAGGCTCTCCTCGGCCGTGCCGACCGCCGCCACCTGGGCCGCGAACGGGTTGACCCCCTTGCGCACGGCGGCGAGGGCCGCGGCGAACACGGCGTCTTCGGTCGCGGCCCTGGGGGCGTCACTGGGCGGGCTGGACATGGTACATCACCGTGTGTGTGACGAAGAGCGCGAGTTCGGGCCGGGGCAACTCGTCGAGCATCCGGGGCCAGTCCTTGAGGCGGACCCGGCCCGCGTCGTCGAGCCCCCGGAGGGCGTCGTGGAACGCGCCGATCGTCAGGCCCGGGTGCCGCGCGCGGAGGTGGTCGTACAACTCGACGAAGCCGCACCCCACGGACCGCTCCCGCGCGACGGCGGTGACGAACGCGACAACCTCGTCGGGCAGGGAATCCCCGCCGACCACTTGGGGGGCGGCGGGTGGCGCGTCCGCGACGACCGGAACTCTGATGACGGTGGGTTCTGCCACGACCCGGTCGAGGGCGCTCCGGATGGCTGCGAGCAGCGGGGCGGGGTCAGCGGAGGAAGACCCTGTGGCTGTCGCCACCGCGGCGAGCACTTCGGCGCGCAGGTCGGCGACCGCGGACCGAAGCGCGGAGGCACAGGTCTCGGCCGCGCTGTCGATCGCTGCGGCCACGCCCTCCGCCGCGGCCGTGCTGAGGGCGCCGAGTCGCACCACCGAGCCCTGTAGGTCAGTCAGCGTCGATTGGATCTCGTCGCCCCCGCCGCCGAGGGCGGCTTTGCGCGCGCCGGACTCGGTGATGACCCCGTACGCGACCGCGGCCTTCTTCCGCCCCTTCGCGGCGGGCGGGGCGACCTCACGCTTGACGAGGTAGCCCGCGGCAACGGCCTGCTCCGCGGCCGCCGCATCGCCCTTCGTGAACAGAGCCCTCCCCTTGGCTCCCACGAGAGGGAGCAGTGCGGGGAGGCTCTGCATGGCAGCCCGGAGCCCTGCGGCCAAGGGGTCGGTTGCTGATTTCACCTTCGCCACGACTCGACCTTTCGCGAACGGGACGCCGGGCGGGATCTGGTGCGGTTGACGGGAGCGATTGTCGGGCGCTGGTTCGCTCGCCGCAAGAGGCGGGACACGATTTGAACATTTGGCGACCCGGCAGGTCGGGCGGTCACGCCCGACACGGGTCAGATGACCTCGCCGACGAGGCTCGGCATCCACTCGGCCCGGGTCATGACCCGGTAGTACCGCGTGGCCGGCTCGGTCACCAGGAACACGACCGGACAGCCCGTGCGGTCGTGAACGAGGACGCCCTGCACGCCCTGCTTGACCCGGTACCAGACGCCGTTGGCGTACCCGTACGTCGCCGGCACGAGCACTGGCTCGGGGGACAGCGCCGACCACTTGCCCTCCTCCACCGGCTCCTTCCACGTCCACTCGGTCGGGGGGAGCTTCCGCTCGGCCCGGTCCCGGTTCCCCCACCGGACCACCCGGAGCCGCCCGTCCCACCCACACCGGGAGCACGGTCGGGCTCGCCTGCCAGTAGAACCGGACCTCGCGCTCGCCGCCGCGGTCGTGGACCCGGTCCCCCAGCCCGTGCTGCTCGAGGAGCGCGAGCGGGAGGTCACTGGTGGAGAGGGCGATCGCGGAACACACGGCCGAGCCCCCCACCCCACCTCAGAAGCACACCTTGCCCCGCACGTCGCAGATGTCGAAGTTGTTCGCCGGGCCCGCGTACACGGCCGGCAGGTACAGGGTCGCCGCGCTCCGCAGCGTGAACCGCCCGTACCGCTCGTTGACCGCGGCCTTCGCCCGCGCGACCGCCTCCCGCTTCGGGTCCGGCGGGTCGAATAGGCTCAGCTGGAACCCCCGCGCCCGACGCAACTTCGGGGCGACGACGTGCATGTGCGTGGCCGGCTGGTCGGGCCGGTACGCCCGCCGCAGTGCCGAGCGGGCCGCGTCCAGCAGCTCGTCGAGCCGGTCGGACGGGACCGGCAGCTTGCACAGGCCGGCCGTGGACGCGCCGTCCTTCCAGCTCAAGTGGACGCCCAGCGCGTCGGTGCGGACGTGGTGGAAGTGCAGCTCCTCGATGAGCCGCTCGGTGTGCCGCACGCACCACGCCCACAGCACCGCCGGGTCCTCGACGTTCCCCATGAGGCTCCCGCCGCGGGCCAACACCTGATGCGGGTACCGCTCGGGCCGGATCGGCGTGACCGGGTGCCCGTTCAACTCCAACCACAGTTCGTAGCCGGTCTTGGTCAGCAACTGCTTGATGAGTCTCCCGTCGGCCAAGCGCGAAGTCGAGGCAGGTGCGGATGCCGTACGGAGCGAGCCGGGCCGCCCGCCGCTGGGCGGCCCGGTGGCAATGCCGTGGCCAGCGCTGGCAAGACGGTGGTCTTGCCTCCTCCTCGTGGCCTGTCGCAGAGGGAGATTCGTCCTCCCAAACCACGCCTGGGGCGTTGTCGGCCACTTGGGCGCGGAGTTTGCTAGGCGGTGTCCACGCGCTTCGCTCCCTGTTTCGTCCTCCTTACGGACGCGGCCCGTTTCCCAGCACCGCGGAGACCACGATGGACCGCCCGGTTCGCCACGCCTTCACGCTGATCGAGTTGCTGGTCGTGATCGCGATCATCGCGATCCTGCTCGGGCTCCTGCTCCCGGCGGTCCAGAAGGTCCGCGCTGCCGCCGCCCGGACGCAGTGCGCCAACAACATGAAGCAGGTCGCGCTGGCGATCCACACGCACCACGATGCGAACAACCAGTTCGTCTACAGCCGCATCACGTCCGCGGCGGCGGCCCAGGGACACATGCCCCAGCTCCTGCCCTTCTTGGAGCAGGGAAACGTGGTGTTCACCTTCACCAAGTCGTTCGCCGATCCCGCCAACCAGGCCGCCGCGAACACGCCGCTCAAGGTGGCCCGGTGCCCCGCGTCGCCCGTCGCCCCGCTGATGAAACTGCGAAAGTCGGGTTCGACCGGGACGAGTTACGGGAAGTACTACACCGCGACAGGTGACACCACCGATCCGAACGACCCGACGATCATGACCGGGTACTCGAACGACTACTGGGTCTGCCACGCCCTGAACTCCCAGTACGCGACCCCGTCCACCGGCGCGAAGGACACCGTCCTCGGGGGTGGCGCGAGTGTCGACCGGCGCATGGTTACCGTTACGGACGGGCTGTCGAACACGATCATCCTGTTCGAGCACGCCGGCTACCCCGACCACTACGTCGGAACGAAGAAGCTCCCCGACACGGACTTCACGATGGACCAGCCGGGGTGGTGGGGGGCGTGGGTGGGGATCTGCTCGTTCACCCTCCAGGGGTACGGCGCGCAGTACACGCAGCCCGCGAACTACGTCACCGTCGCGAACGGCGGGACGCACCCGAACGGGTCCACGCCCGCCGGCTGGGATTGTGCGGTCAACTGCAACAACTCGCAGGGACTCTATGGGTTCCACGACAACACCGCCGGGGTCGCGATGTGCGACGGGAGCGTCCGCTACCTGACGACCTCGCTCCCGGTGACCACCTTGTTCGCGATGGCGACGAAGAACGGCGGGGAAGTGATCGCCGGCGACTGACGGCGGCCCAGACAATCACCGACCGCGGAGTGGGGTGGATGTTGAAAATCGTCAGGCCGGTCGGCCTCTGGGTAGTCGGCGCGGCCCTCGCCGGGGCCGCCGGCTGCGGCCCACCGCCGCCCGAGGACCCGTGGCACCCGGTGTCCGGGACGTTGAAAGTCGACGGGGTTCCGCCCGAGGGTGCCACGATCCGGTTTCACTCCCTCACCGACCTGAACAAGGTGAACCGCCCGTCGGTCGCGCAAGTCGCGGCGGACGGCACCTTCGCGATGTCCGTCCAGGGAACCGGCGAGTACGCGGTCACGGTGTTCTGGCCGGAGACGGTCCCGACCAGGCCCGGCGAAGAGAAAATTGAAGGCGGCGATCGGCTCAAGGGCAGGTACGATCGGGTCGAGACTCCCGCGGCGAAGGTGAACGTCGCCGCGGGGGACAATAAGGTCCCGCCCATTAACTTGAAGCGAAAGTAGAAGGGGAGCCATGCGAACCGACTCGTTCTCGCGCACCGGGGCGGCCAGGACCGAACTCCTGGTCGCCGCCGGCCTCGCGGCCCTGATGGCCGGGCTCGTGCTGCCGAAGGTGCAGGCGGCCCGGGCGGACGCGGCGCGCGAACAGTGCCGGAACAACCTCCGCACCATCGGCCAGGGGTGCCTGGGGTACGAGAAGGTCAACGGCGGGTTCCCGCCGCGCCGCACCGGGTTCAACGACGGCGCGCCGTACGGCGGTTGGGGCACGCAGATTCTCCCGCACATCAACGAGCCCGAACTCGCGAAGAAGTACAACTTCAAACTCGACTGCTTCGACCCGGGCAACAAGCCCGTGGTCGAGACGCAGGTGAAGGCGTTCTTATGCCCCGCGTCGCCCCCGAACCGGACGACCCCGATCCAGTCCCAGGCCAGCGCGAAGGCCGACAACCCCAACAAGGACACACCGTTCAAGGTCGAGGGCGGGGTGAACGATTACATCACCTCGAACGGGGTCCGCGCGCCGGCGGCCGGGTACGGGCTGAACGCGACCGTGGCCGACGCGATGGGGGGGAACCAGCGGCAAGCGATGACCGACAACGTCCCCATGCCGCTCACGAAGATCTCCGACGGGCTGAGTTGCACGCTGCTCGTCGCCGAGCAGGCGGGCCGGCCCCAACTCTGGCAGGCCGGCAAGCGGCGCGACGGGGACGGGGCGCAGTTCGGCATGGCCGCGAACGCCCGGGGCATGTGGGCCGGGTGGGGCTCGATCGTGTTCGGGCCGACCGGGGCCGACGGCGGCCCGCCCTGCGGCGACCGCACGGACACCTCCGTCAACGGCAACAACCAGAGCGGCGTGTACGCCTTCCACGCCGCCGGTGCGCACGTCCTCCTCTGCGACGGCTCGGTCCGGTTCTGCGGCAAGAACCTCGACCCGCTGACCCTGATCTACCTCGTCAACCGCGACGACGGGCACCTGATCGGGCCGAACGACTATTGATCCCGTCCCCCTCGAATCATCCGCAGGGACAGCTACCCCATGAGACTGCTCCGAACCCTGTTGCTCGCAGCCGCGGCTGCGGCCCCGTCGGTCGCCTGCGCCGCCGAGTCGGCCGACCCCGCCAAGCTCGCCGCGGTGATCGACTCCCGGCTCGAGGCCGGGTGGAAGAAGGCCGGGGCGAAGCCGGCCGCGGTCGCGGACGACGCGACGTTCCTCCGCCGCGCGTCGCTCGACCTCGTCGGCCGCGTGCCCACGGTCGCCGAGACCCGCGCGTTCCTGGCCGACGCCTCGCCCGACAAGCGAACGAAGCTCGTCAACCGCCTCATCGACTCGGGCGGGTACACGCGGCACATGGCGACGTTCTGGCGGCGCACGATGGTACCGCAGGCCGACACGTCCGAGTTCGCGCGGCTCGCCGACGACTTCGAGGCGTGGGTGGCCGTGCGGGTGCAGGAGAACGTGCCGTACGACCGCGTCGTCCGCGAACTGCTCACCCTCAAGGCGACCGCAACCCCGCCGCGGGGCGCGGTCAGCCCGGTGTCGTTCTTCCTCGCCAGCGAGAACAAGCCCGAGAACCTCGCGGCCAACGCCACCCGGTCGTTCCTCGGGGTGAACCTGGACTGCGCCCAGTGCCACGACCACCCCTTCGCCCGGTGGACCCGGGACCAGTTCTGGCAGACCGCCGCGTTCTTCGCCCCGCCCCAGAACAAGGACGGGGTGGCGGCACGGCCCGAGTTACCGGTCCCGAACACGAAGCGGGTGCTCGGGGCCGAACTGCTCGACGGCACCGCCCCGAAGTGGCCCGCGGCGGTCGCACCCGAGACCGGCCGTGAGCTGCTCGCGGCGTGGCTCACCGGCAGGGAC
This sequence comes from Gemmata sp., assembly GCF_051859125.1. Taxonomy (NCBI): domain Bacteria; kingdom Pseudomonadati; phylum Planctomycetota; class Planctomycetia; order Gemmatales; family Gemmataceae; genus Gemmata; species Gemmata sp. The sequence goes on along the minus strand of NZ_JBHYGG010000256.1, from coordinate 38,405 downwards.
AACCCGTACTTCGCCCGCAACGCGGTGAACCGGATGTGGGCACAGGTGTACGGCACGGCCCTGGTCGAGCCGCTCGACGACCTGAGCGGCGAGAGCGGCAGCACCGGGCCGCACGCGGACCTGCTCAAGGAACTGGCCGACGCCTTCGTCGCCAGCGGGTACGACACCAAGTTCCTTACCCGGGCGCTGGTGCAGACGAAGGCGTACCAGCTCTCGGCGACGCTCCCCGAGGGTGGGGCGACCGACTCGCGGCTGTTCGCCCGGATGCCGGTCCGCGGGCTCACCGGCGAGCAACTCTACGACAGCCTCCGCACCGCGGCCGGGCTCCCGCCCGAGCGCGACGACACCGGCCGCGGGCTCGGGCTGGAGGCCCGCAAGCGGTTCGCGGCGCAGTTCCACGTCGAGCGGGCCGTGACCGCCGAGCGGTCCATCGTGCAGGCGCTGTCGCTGATGAACGGGCGGCTCACGAGCGAGTTGACCGACCCGGCCAAGAACCCGACCCTCGCGGGGGCCGCCGACGCGCCGTTCCTCGACACCCGCGGCAAGGTCGAGACCCTGTTCCTGGCCGTGCTGGGCCGCAAGCCGACCGCCAAGGAGGCCGACGCGCTCGTCAAGTACGTCGACGCCGGCGGCACCGAGGGTGACCCGCGCCGCGCCTTGGGCGACGTGTTCTGGGCACTCGTCAACAGCACCGAGTTCAACACGAACCACTGACCCGAGTGCGGAGCGCGGAGTTCGGAGTGCGGAATGAAACCCGCTCCGACCCGCCCCGCTCGCCACTGAATCATTTCACCTGGGGGACGTTCATGTCTTCACTCCGCACTCCGCACTCCGCACTCCGCACTTCCCGAAGAGACTGGCTGCGGCTGTCGGCGGTCGGTGCCGTCGGCGCGTCGCGGTCGGGCTGGATGGGCGCGCTGGCCGTCGACGCGGCCAGGAGCCCGAAGCGGCACAAGTCCGTGATCCTGCTGTGGCTCGCCGGCGGCCCGGCGACCATCGACATGTGGGACCTCAAGCCCGGCCACGCCAACGGCGGCCCGTTCAAGGAGATCGAGACCGCCGCGCCCGGGGTGCGGATCAGCGAGCACTTCCCGAAGCTCGCCAGGCAGATGAAGGACGTGGCGCTCGTCCGCTCGATGGGCACGAAGGAGGGCGATCACCAGCGGGCCACCCTCGTGGGCCTCACGGGGTACGCGCCGGTCGGCGCGATCCAGTTCCCGGCCATCGGCTCGCTCGTGTCGCACGAGCTGTCCGACCCGGACGCGGACCTGCCCGGATTCGTGAGCATCGGGGGCCGCGAGGGCTCCATCGGCGGCGGGTTCCTCGGGCCGAAGTACTCGCCGCTCGTTGTGGGCGGGGGCGGCCGGGCGAACGGCGGGGGGGGTGACGGGGGCGGCGACCTGAAGGTGCCCGACCTCCAGCGGCCGGGCGGCGTGAGCGAGGCGAACCAGTCGAAGCGGCTCGACCTGCTCGCCGGGTTGGAAAAGGACTTCACCCCGGGCCGCGGAGCGCCGGTCGCCGAGACCCTCAGGGCCGCGACCGACCGGGCCGTGCGGCTCATGCGGCCCGAGGCCGCGGCCGCGTTCCGCCACGAAGACGAGAAGGCCGAGTTGCGCGACCAGTACGGCCGCGGCACGTTCGGTCAGGGGTGCCTCCTGGCCCGCCGGCTCGTCGAGCGCGGCGTCGCGTTCGTCGAGGTGACCCTCGGCGGGTGGGACACGCACAACAACAACTTCACCTCCGTCGAGCGGCTCAGCGGGACGCTCGACCAGGGGTTCTCGGCCCTGCTGGCCGACCTCAAGGACCGCGGGCTCCTCGACGACACGCTGATCGTGTGCCACGGGGAGTTCGGCCGGACCCCGAAGATCAACGGCACCCAGGGCCGGGACCACTGGCCGGCGACGTGGTCCGCGGTGCTCGCGGGCGGCGGCATCAAGGGCGGCCAGGCGGTCGGCAAGACGACCGCTGACGGCATGGCCGTGGACGGCGAGCCGACCCGCACCCCGGACCTGATCGCTACCGTGGTGAAGGCCGTGGGTATCGACCCGACCAAACAGAACTTGTCGAACGTGAGCCGGCCGATCCGCATCGCCGACCCCGCTGCCAAGCCGATCAAGGAGGTCCTGTGACCCGCATGCTCTTCGGTTCGCTCCTGATCGGCGGCGCGGCCGCCCTGGCCCCCGCAGCGGACCCGACCGCGCCCGCCGCGCCGCTCGAACTGGTCCTCACCGGCGACAAGCTGGCCCGCGTCGAACTCCGCGTGGAGGTGGACGGCAGGCCCGTCGCCGCGGTGTGGGACGAGACGTTCGCGAAGCTGTTCGCGTTCCTCGATCGCAACTCCGACGGCGCGCTCGACGCGAAGGAGGCAGCGGCGGCTCCGTCGGCGCTCGCGCTGCGGCAGGCGCTCGGCAACGGGTTCGCGCCGCCCACCGGCGCGGCCCCGGAGTTCGCGGCCCTCGTCGCCGACGCCGACGGCAAGGTCACCGAGAAGGAGTTCGCCGCGTTCTACCGCCGGGCGGGGCTCGGCAACGCGCTGGTCGGCGCCGGCCGACTCCCCGCCAGCGCCGACCTCACCGCCGCGCTGCTCAAGCACCTCGACGCCGACGCCGACGGCAAGGTCACCGAGAAGGAGCTGAGGGCCGCGGCCGACGCACTGAGGCCGCTCGACAAGAACGACGACGAGTTGATCGGGGCCGGCGAACTGGTGCCGAAGGTGCTGTACCCCGGGGCGGCGGGGACGACGCTCCTCGCCGCCCCGACCGCCGAGCCGCTCCCGGACGTGCTCGCGAAGCTCCCGCTCGTCCTGCTCCCGGCCGACGCGCGGGACACGCACTGGGCCGCCCAGGTGGTGAAGCGCCGGGCGAAGGATTCGCCCGACACCCGGTCGGCCGCGGACCTCGCCGCGTGGCGCGCACGGGAGCCCGACGCCCGCGTGGTCGTGAAGCTCGGCGGCAAGCCCGGCCCGACTGATACGTTCGCGGTCGCCGCCGGCACCGTCCGGGTCGAGGGCTGGGTCGCCGAGGGGAAGGTGACCGAGGCGTTCGCGGCCGCCCGCGGCCAGTTCCGGGCGCAGCTCGCCGCCCCGGACGCGCCGGAGCCGAAGGCGCCGGCCCCGAAGGGCGGGCGGCGGACCGGCGGCCTCGCGTGGCTTGTGCCCGCCGCCGACCGCGACGGCGACGGCACGCTCAGCGCCAAGGAACTCGACGCCTGGCTCGCGGTGCAGGAGCACCTCGCCCGCGGGCAGGTGCTCCTGAGCGTGCTCGACGCGGGGAACGGGCTGTTCGAGCTGCTCGACACGAACCACGACGGGGCGCTGTCGCCCCGCGAACTCCGCGGCGCCGCGGACCGACTCAAGGAGGTCGGGTGCCTGCGGGACGGGGTGCTCGACACGGCGAGGATTCCGCACCTCGTCCTGATCGCGGCGAGCCGCGGGTACCCGGTGGCGTTCGGGACCGACCTGCGGGGCGGAGCGGCGTGGTTCAGGGCGATGGACCGCAACGGGGACGGCGACGTGTCCCGCCGCGAGTTCACCGGCCCGGCCGACGTGTTCGACCGGCTCGACCTCGACCGGGACGGGCTCCTCGGCCCCGCCGAGGCCGACAAGGCGGAGGTCAAGAGGTAGGCCCGCTCGGCCGAGGTCGTCAGTCGTTGGCGGGCCGCCCGGGGGCCGGGCACGCTCCGGGCACCCCGCCCGAGGTCAGCCGCTGCGACGTGAGCGGACGATCACGACGGCCGCGGCCACCTCCGCTTCCGGGGCGGGGGCCACCGGTTCCCGGCGATCCGCCGCAGGTCCGCAACCAGCACCCGCGATGCTTCGACGACGCCACCGACCAGCGCGGCTCGGTCGCCGAACCGCTCCTCGACTCACCACTCGGCCGGGCCGTTGTTGAGGACCGGGACCGCGGACATCCCGAACGGCAGCACCGACGCCCCGGACATCGGCACCCGCCGGCCGCCGAGCCGCAGCCGGGACTCCAGCCGCCAGGCCGCTGCGAGCCGCTCGCCGGCGAACGTGAGGCCTGGCGCGTCGGTGACGGTCACCCGCTCCACCGGCCAACCCGCGATGCCCACCCGAACGGCCGCCGGGTCGTATCGTTCACGGTGTTGAACACGGCATCGAGCGGCTGGCCACGTGCCACGGTTTTCACCCACCCGATCGGCGTCTCGGTCACCGCGTTCAGGCTCGTAACGGACCGCTGGGCTTCAGTTGCCCCCGGTGATCGCCAGGCCGTTTTTGCCGCCGGCCCGCTCGCCGGGCTTGAGCTTGATGACCAGCAACACCGTCGTCGTGAACCGGGCGAGTTCCGGCACCCCGCCGGCAGTCACCCAGGCGTACCGGTCTCCCCACCGCCCGACGTAGCAGGCGTCCTTGGGCACGTCCTTCTTGCACCCGACCCGGTACCACCCCGGCGGCGGCACGTCGGTCAACATCACGTCCAGCGGCACCCGGCGGTTCGCGTCGTTGCTACCCGACTCGCCGCCGGATGGGGTCGAGCCGCCCCCGCCGGTCGAGGTCGTGCCGCCGGACGAGTCTCTCCCCGACTTGCCCTTCTGCGGCTCCGAAGGCGGGTTTCTACGGAGGTAGGCGATGGAGTTCGGTGGCGGCATCGGGGTTGTTCCGAGGGCCACCCGGTACAGGCATTGGAGGTCGTACAGCCGCTCCGGGTCGGTGGTGGCGTCGGTCCCCCACTGCTCGGTCACTTGTCGCTGCCCGGACGGGCCGAACCGGTCGATCCCGAAGTCACCGCCCAGGGCGCTGAACCCGCCCCCCTGCCCGAACCCGGCCCGGTCGTTGATCTGCACCACCCCGTCGGCCAGGTGGACGTGGTTCGGCAGTCCCTCGGGCTGGCAGGACATAAGGGCCAAGTTGGACAGGACGCTCTGATATTGGATGTCCATCACCGTTGTGGTGGTCCGCACGGTGTTCCGGGTCAGGCTGTGGTGGGTGCAACCGCCCGCCCCGATCAGGGCGAATAATGCCGCCGACCGAAGTACGCGGTGAACTCGCACGGAGCATCCCTCACGCCGATCTCGGTGCGACGCGTCCTGTATCGGATTAATCGGTCGTGCGGGTACCGTGGGTTGACCCGTTAACTTGAGAAATCGCGACGTTGCGTCACGTGCCGCAGGCCACCCGGTTCGCCGTCCCGCGACCGCGACGTTCAGCCCGAATCGCCCAGGCCGGCGAGCAGGTAGACCGCCACCGACAGGCGGAGCGTTCCGAGCAACCCGGCGGTGGCGACCGCGAGCGACAGCCGGCGGAACCGGAGGGGTCGCTCCCGCTCCAGTCGCCGCACCGTCCGCCGGTGACCCACGGCGGCACCCAGGCTGACCGCCACCCCGAACACCATCAACGCCGTCCCGGACTGGCGGTGCGGCGGCAACCCCCGGACGTGGGCGATCTCCCGCAGGAACAGCCCGAACTTAGCGACCACGAACCCGAACCCCGTCATCGCCAGCCCGGTCCGCACCCACGCCAGGAGGGGCCGCTCGGCGGCGAAGTACATCTCGGAGGCGAAGTACATCCCCGGGTTGCCGGGGATGCCCGGCTCGGCTTCAGGTGACTTCGGCTTCGCCGTCCGCATCGCCCAGCAGGTCGCGGACGTACAGCGTCCGCACCAGCACGAGGGCGACCAGCGTCAGCGGGGTCGCCAGGGCCACCCCGATCCCGCCGACGAACGACCCGAGCATCAGTTGGGTGGTGATCGTCAGGGCGGCGGGTAGGGCGACCACCGACTGCTGGATGACCGGGGTGAGGACGTAGCTCTCGACGGCCTGGATGGCGGTGAACAGGACGACCACCCACACCGCAGTTGTCGGGCTGTCCAGCAGGCCGATCAGCACCGCCGGGACCGCCGAGATGATCGGCCCGAAGTTCGGGACGAAGGTGAGCAGGGCGGCAATCACTGCCAGCGTCAGGGCGAACGGCAAGCCGAGCACCAGGAGCACGAGCCACACCAGCGCCCCGACGAACACCATCGCCACCAGCTTGCCCATTAGCCACCACCGCAACGCCGTCCCGATCTTCCCCATGACCTCCCTGGCCCGATCCCGGTTGTGGAGCGGCACCAGCCGGGTGATCCCGTCGAAGTACATCCGGGGCTGAACGGCCAGGTAGAGGCCGATGAAGAACACCACGAACACCGCCCCCGCCGCGTTCAGGGCGGTCGAGAAGACGCCGGTGATCCGGACGAGCAGGTCACGCCGCCGGGGCATCAGGTCGTTCGGCTCCGGGGCGTTTTCCAGCACCCACCGGCCCGTCTCGTACTTCTTCGTCTCGGCGGTCAGCCGGTCGAGGGACTTCGGCAGGGTCCGCCGCAACTCGTCGCCCTGCTCTGTCACCTGCGGGACCAGGAACCAGCCGACGCCGACCACGACACCGACGACCACCAGTACCGCCGCGGCGAGGGCCGGCTTGTCCCCCATCCGGGTGTGCCGCTTCACGAAGTCGGTGACGGTGCGGAGTAGGATGGCGAACAGCAGCCCTGCAAACGCCAGCATGAGCACGTCGAAGGCGTATCCGGCCCCGACGACGAGCACGACGAACAGGAGGCCGACACCCGTCACGACTGCGGCCTGCACGGCGAGGTCCGGCAGGCCGCCCGGATCGGAGTCGGCCCTCGGGTCGTTCATCGCCGTGTCCCTCGTCCTGAGTTGGAGTCCCCGAGGCGCACGCAAATTTCGTACCGCCGCGGAAGCCGTCCGCACACGCCCCCGGGAAAACCTCCACACCATGAGTCATACCGAATCTCGTGGATCGGTTGCGTCCGGTTGGTCCGTATCAGCCGCGAACTCCGGGGTTTGCATGCGAAGCTACCGAAACTGATCGACGAGATTCGGTATCACTTCCGGCCTGGCGATCGCGAATCAGTGGGAGATACCTCGCTCCGCCCTCACTCCGGCACGCGACGTGTTTCGCCAGGCCGTTACCCAGGTTCACCACCTCGGGCACGTCGATGCCGGTGTCGAGCATGTCCACGGAGATGGCGATGTGTGGTGCCTTGTCCTTCTGCGAGAAGTCGTCGATCAGGCTCTGGGCGTACTCTGTCTGGAACGTGACGACCCGCGCGATCTGCCCCTTCAGGTGCGGGTAGGTCAGGTGCGGGTAGGTCACGTCGAACCGCTCGGCGATGTACTTCGCGTGCTTCTCGTTCTTCGCGAAGATGATCGTCTTGCCGAGGCGGTCGTCCTCCCCGAACTTCTCGCCACGCGCGCGTCCTGAAACTGCTCTACTTGCCTCTACCAACGCTTCCCGGCCGAGGCTCGGGAGGCCCGGTTCTTGTCCAGAATGGCCACAAGGATCAGGGCGAACGCGGCGAACCGGACCCAGTACCGCTCCTCCCGGACGTCCAGGGGCGCGATGAGCGCCAGGTGGAGCCGGTTCACCGACATCAGAACAAATGCCACGGCGAAGAACGCGAAGAGGCGGTCCCCGGTGTCGCGCCAGAAGCGAAGGAAGAACAGGGCGGCGACGCCGAAGACCATCGCGATCGCCCCCGACATGACCTGGTCCATCGCCGCCCCCGTTCGATTCGAGGACCCGCCCGTCCCCCCGGCGCGCCCGTTAGCGCCGCGGCGTGTCCCAGACGAGGCCGTACACGAGTACGGTACCGCCGGCCAGCGCCAGTGACCGCCGGACGAGTACAAGGTCGGCGTCCGGGAAGATTATGCGGTCCGCGAACAAGGTCACGGTCTCGGCGAACAGCGCCAGGAAACACACCGCGCACCACAGGAGCAGTCGCGTCCGGGTCCGCAGGAAGCCCCGCAGGAGCAAGAGACCACAGGTCAGGGCGGTCGCGGCGCACAAGAGGTAGACGGCCCCTTCCATCAGTTGCCTTCCTGTCGCAGTCGGAATGCGTTTGCCAGCGCCCGCACCGGGTCGGCGCGACGGGCGTCCACCAGCCTGATCATGCTGACCGGACGCTCGTTATATAGTTTGAGCAGACGGTGTAGCAGTGCCGCGAGCTCTGGGGTCGCGGGGGCGTACCGGCACACGACCCCCTGCTCGCGGGCGTCCGTGCGCACGAGCCCCCGCGCGCCGAGGGCGGTGAGGTGCGCGGACGTCGCGTGCGGCTCGGCCTGAATGTACCCGGCGAGAGCGGCCGCGGTCCACTCCTGGCTCTGGTCCTTCGCGAGAACGCGGAGGATCTCCAGTTGGTCGACCGACTCGACGTGCGAGTCGAGGAACCGGGCGATGTCGTCGGGAAACGGCTCCACTTCCCGGACCCTCACCCGGTTGAAGATGATGGCGGTGCCTCTGTTACGGCCGTGCGGGCGGGGTGGCGGGGGCGGGCCGCGGGTCGGGGAGCTTCGGCGGGGCCGCGGGCGCGCCCGGAACGGCCGGCACGTCCACCGGGTTCGGGACCGCGCAGTTGAGCCCGCCGAGGGCCGGCTGGCCGATCGCCGTGTACAGCCGGAACTGCGACCGGTTGAACTCCACGACCTGCTGGAGGTACTGGACCCGGGCGGCGCTCAGCGCCTGGACCGCGGTGAGCGGCTCCAGCGCGTCGAACTGGGCCTTCGCGCCGACCACGCCGAACGAGGCCTCCCGGAACTTCCGGTACATCTCCTGCGCCTGCCGCACCGCCTCCTGCGCCGGTTCCAGCGTCTCGAACCGGGCGGCGGACGTATGCGCGGCCTCGACGACCTGGGACGACACCAGCGCCTCCGTCTCCCGCAGGCGGAAGACAGCGGCGTCCTGACCCGCCCGGCGGCCGCGGACCGTCGCCGCGTTCCCGAGCCCGAAGTTCTCGAAGTTCCAGACCAGCGCGACGCCGGTGTTGTACTGGCTCTGCAACGGGCTGAAGTCGTTCCCCCGGCCCCCGCTGAGGCCCCCGAAGATGAACTCGCCCTGGACCCGCGGCAGGAGCGGGGCCACCTTCGCCTGGCGGACCAGGGCGTCCGCCGCCGCCACCCCGGCCTGCGCCACGACGACTTCGGGTCGGGCCATGAGAGCGGTCTGCACCAACTGTTCCAGCGTGTACTCGCCCGGCACCAGCAGCACCGGGACGACGGCGACCTCGAACGGCGTCAGTTCGACCGTCGGATCGAGGAGCAACAGGCGGGCCAAGCGGGCCGCCGCGGCGTCCGTGCGGCCCCGCAGCACAATGCCCTCCTCGCGGCGCAAGTTCACCTCGGTCGCGGCGCGGTTCACGTCCGCCGCGGTCTTGTTCAGCCCGGCCTTTGCGCCGAGCTGTGCGGCCCGGTAGATCTGTTCGGTGCGGTCCAGAATGTCGGCGTTGATCGCCATCAGGCCGTGCAGTTCCACGAGGTCGAGGTACGCGACGGCTACGTCGAGCTGGATGTTGTTCGCGGTCGCGCGGGCGTGCGAGTCCGCGGCGCGGACGTGCTGGCGGGCGACGAGCGGGAGGTACAGCGCGTCGGACACGTCCACCCGCACCGTGGGGCCGACCCCGAGGGTGTAGTTGCCGCGGGCGACGGTGAAGATGTCGCCGCGGCGGTTCTGGTCGACCCCGTCGTGGTAGAAGAACGTCGGGCCGAACGACAGGTTCGGGATCCAGGCGACCCGCGCGCGGTCGAGCTGCGCGACGGCCTCACGGGCCCGCGCGCGGGCGACCCCCACGGTCGGGTTGCTGGCGTCGGCGAGCCGCAGGGCGGTCGGCAGGTCGATCGGGTACGTCGCGGGCCGCGGAGCGGGCGGAGCGGGCCGCGCCGGAGCCGACGGCTGAGGGGTCGCCGGGGCGTACATGCGGGGCGCCGGGGCGGGCGGCTCGGCCCGCGAAGGGGCGGCGACCGCGAGCGAGAGGCCCATGCCGAGTGCCGTTCGCACGCACCACCCGCGGCAGTCGTTATGGGAAATCATCGCGTCTCCTTGCGTCATGAACCCGACCCGCGCGTCCCGCGCGGGGTGAGCCGCTCACCACTTTTCGGCCACAGGGGCGACCCTGCGTCCCTCGCCCACTTCCAACTGCCGCGTGGCCACGACGACCTCGGTGCCGGTCAGTTCCTGGAGCAGTTGCTGGCCGCCCGACGAGGCCACCAGGGCCACCTTCACCAGTCGCCCGTCGTTCATCTGCACCACCACCGGCACCTGCCGCGTGACCCCGTTCTCGACGACGAGGATGTAGGACTGCCCGGCCCGGCCGTAGACGGCCCCGGAGGGGAGCAGGTGCGAGTCGCCGAACTTTTCCAGGTCCAGCCGCACGGTCGCGGTCGTCCCCGCGACGATCCGGCGGTAGTGCCCGTCGCGGCCCCAGTCCGGGGTCAGCGCGTCGCCCTCGTGCCAGCCCTTGTGTTCGGCCTTGCTCCGGATGAGGCCGGCCCCGGCCGCGACGACCGCGGCCGCCGTGTCGAGCGGGATCAGCGGCGCGATCGAGCCCTTCGCCGCGGACCGGGCGAGCATGGCCCGGTACTCGGCCTGGGTGCCGTTGTACACGTCCACCTCGACCCGCATGGTCTGGTCGGCCGGGTCGATCACGTGACTGTACCGCGTGATCCGGCCGCGGACGGTGACCCCCGGGAGCTGGGCGAACTCGACGAGCGCCTCGGTGTCCCAGGAGACGAACGGGGCGGCGCTGTCGGGCACCTTCGCAACCACGGTGACGAGGTCGGTCCGGGCCACGGTCACGAGCGCCTCGGCCGACCCGCTCGCGCCGCCGAACACGAACCGCCCGGGGTCGGTGCTCCGGGCCACGACCACCCCGTCGAACGGGGCGTAGAGCCGGGTGTACCCGAGCTGGACGAGCGCGGCGTCGCGGTCCCGCTGGGCCACGGCGACGAGCGCCTGCTTGAGCTCTATATCGGCGGCCGACTTTTCCAGACTTGCGGCCTTTCCGGCCTGTTCCACCCGCGCCTTCTCGACGTCCACCTCGGAAATCTCAAACGCGCGGTCGGCGGCCTGGTGCTCCAGCGTCGCCGCGTCCACCCGGGCCCGCACGGCCGCGTCCCCCTTGAACAGGATCGCCCACTGGTCCAGTTCGAGCTTGCGGGCGGTGCGGAGGTCCCGGGCGCGGGTGACCTCGATCGCCTTGAACTTGACCGCGACCGCGGCGGCGTCGGCCGCGGACCGGGCGACGGCCAGGTCGGCGCGGGCGGCCGCGAGTTCCTTCTCCCGCTGGTGGATGAGGGCGTCCTTCTGCTCCACCGCCTGCGTGAGGTCGGGGACGTCGATCTCCGCGAGCACCTCGCCGGCCCGGACCGCGTCCCCGATGTCCTTGGTGACGCTCCGGACCACCCCGGACACGCGCGCCCGCAGCCCGGCCTGGAAGTACGGCTCGATCACCGCCACCCGGCGGATGGTGATGCGGAAGTTCGGGTCCCGCTTCGGCCCGACGACCTTCACTTGGAGCGGCCCGGAGTCGCGGGGCTCGTCCAGCCCCGTGGCCCTCGGGTCGCCGGCGACGGTGGGGTTGGGGAGGAACCCCATCAGGAGCGCGGCCGCGGCCCCGCCCCCGGCGAGTGCGCCGAGGACGAGGAGCCCGCCCACGAGCTGCCGCCTCGTGCGGCCGGAGGCGCGGTGCGCGGGCCGCCCGTGCAACTGGACCGGGCCGCCCGCGGTCGGTTCGGTGGGCCGTTCGGTATCGGGAGAGTCGCTCATCGCATCGGCTCCGTGTCGTCCGTTCGCGGCTGGGTTCAGCCCCGGACCGGGTCAGCGTTCGGGTGGTCGGTGGGGTGGCCGTCGTGGTGCCCGCGGGGGTGGCGCTTGTCCCGAATCAGGAGCGTGTACAGAATCGGTACGACGAAGAGTGTCAGGACCGTGGACGACACCAGCCCGCCCACGACGGCCCGCGCCAGCGGCGTCAGCGCCTCGCTCCCGCGGCCCAGCCCGATCGCCATCGGGAGCAGGTCTAGGAACGTCGCCAGGAACGTCATCAGGATGGGCTTGAAGCGGATCACCGCGGACTCGACCATCGCCTCGTGGACCGTCCGCCCCTGCTTGCGGAGCTGGTTCGCGAAGTCCATCAGCAGCACGCCCTGCGAGACGATGATCCCCACCAGGAAGATCACGCCCATCTCGGACTGCACGTTCAGGGTGCTCCCGGTCGCCCACAGGATCACCAGCACCCCGATCAGCCCGAGGGGGACCGTCGCCATGATGATGAGGGGCATGACGAACGACCGCATGAGCGGGACCATGAGGAGGTACACCAGCACCGACGCCAGCGCCAGCCCGACGGCCAGGCTGTCGAACGACTCCCGCATCCGGGCGTACTCGCCGCGGAGTTCGGCCTTCATCCCCTTGGGCAGGTCCAGCCCCTTGAGCCGCTTACTGATGTCGGCCGCGACGCTCCCGATGTCGCGGTTCTCCGTGTTCACCTGCACGTCGACCACCCGCTTCAACCCGTCGTGGTTGAACTCGACCGGCTGGGCGGTGGTGCGGACCGTGACGAGCGTGGCGAGTTGGACCGGGTGCCTCTGGTTGGTCCCGGTCGCCGTCATGTTCTGCAGGTCCTCGATCTTGAAGTACGGGTTGTCCGGGTACTGGACGGCGATGAAGTACTGGTTCCCGCTCTTCGGGTCGATCCAGAAGTTCCGGGTCAGCGCGATGCTGGAGTTCATGGCGGTCACGACCTGGAGCACGACGTCCTTCGCCGACAGGCCGACGGCCTGGGCCTTCTCCCGGTTCACCTCCAGAACGAGGTAGGGCGAGTCGTTCCGCTGGAGGACCCGCACGTCGGCCGCGCCCGGCACGCCGGCCACCAGGCCCTTGATCTTCGCGGCGGCCTCGAACTTCTCCTCGGGCGTGCCGCCGGTGATCTGGATGTCGATGGGCGACGACGCCCCGAAGTTCAGGGCCGCTGACACCATCCCGCCGGTGTCGAAGCTGAACTCGAGGTCGGCGAACCGCGGGTCGGCCGCGAGCTTCTTGCGGAGGAGCACGGCGTACTGCTGGGCCGACCTGGTCCGCTCGGGCGCCAACTGGAGGCGGATCACGGAGTCCTGCTGGCCCGCGTTCGCGGAGTACGCGGCCGACCAGTCGTTGTTCAGCCCGAGTTCGGACACGACCATCTGCAGCTCGTTCCCCGGGATGCCGCCGAGGTCCGGCCTCTCCGGGTCGAGGAGCAGCGCGGCCTCCACGTCGATGATCCGCCGCTCGGTCGCGTCGAGCCGCATGTTCGACGGCCCGCGGACCTGGATCGTGATCTGCCCGGCGTCCACGGCCGGGAAGAACTCCTGGCCGATGAACTTCGCCAGCCCGAGCGACGCGACGAACAGCAGCCCGACCCCGAGTAGCACGGGGATCCGGTGTCGCAGCGCGACCGCGAGCAGGCCCGCGTAGCACCGGCCGACGAAGTTGATCCCGCCGTTGATCACCCCGTAGGCCCGCGTGAAGAACCCGCGGGCGCGCTCCGGGGGGCTGTGCCCGCCGGGGTTGTGGCTCCCGTGCCCGTGGCCCGTCAGCAGCCTCGAGCACAGGGCCGGCACGAACGTCCACGACAGGATGAATGACGCGAGCATGGCGAAGGCCACGGCCATCGTCAGCGGCTTGAAGAGGAACCCGCTGACGCCCGGCGTCAGGGCCACCGGGCACAGGACGATGATGAGCGCGAGCGTGGCGACGATCACCGGCATCGTCAGCTCGGTCGTCGCGTCGGACGCCGCCTGGTGCGGGGTCTTGCCCATCTCCAGGTGGCGGTGCGTGTTCTCCAGCACCACGATCGCGTTGTCGACGAGCGGGCCGATCGCAAGGAACAGCCCGCCGAGGGTCATCACGTTGATCGTCTGCCCGGTCGTCTGGAGGCCGATGACCGCCCCCAGGATCGCCAGCGGCAGCGACAGCGACGCGATCAGCGTCATCTTCCAGTTGCCCAGGAAGATGAGGATCATCAGTGAGACCAGGATGGCCCCGATGATCCCCTCGTGGATCAGGCTCTCGATGGCCTTGCGGACGTACTCCGACTGGTCGATGACGAAGGCGAGCTTGCTCCCCTCGGGCAGCTCCGCCTCCATCTGGGGCACCGCCGCCCGCACCCCGTCGGCCACGGCCAGGCTGCTCGACCCGGACTGCCGGTAGATCGGGACGAACACCTGCTGGTTGCCGTTCACCCGGACGCGGGACTTCTGGATGACCGCGTCGTCGACGGCCACCCCGACGTCGCGGAGCAGGATCTGCCGGCCGGCGTCGAACGTGACGGGCATGTCGTTCAACTCGTCGACGGTGCGGACCATCATGTTGGTGTCGAGGGAGACCTGGTTCTCGCCGAAGTACGCGGTCCCCGGGGAGACCATCGCGTTCCCGCGGTCGAGGGCGGCCACCACGTCCACCGCGGAGAGGTTCCGGGACTCCAGCTTCTTCGGGTCCAGGTAGATCATGATGCGGCGGTCCTTGCCGCCGACGACCACCGGCGCGACGACGCCGCTGATCGCGCCGAGCCGGTTGCGGACCTCGACGCGGGCGAGGTCCTTCACCTCCTGTTCGGCCATCTTCGGGTTGCTGACCGTGAGGATGCCGAGGGGCAGCGTGCCGGTCGGGTCGAACGGCAGTACGACGGGCGGGAGCGTGTTGGTGGGGAGGTACGCCTGGGCGCCGCCGGCGAGGGAGTTGGTCAGCGTCAGTGCGGCCGTCGGGTCAGTGTCCTCGCGGAAGTAGAGCTTCACGACGCTGACGCCGGACACGGACCGGCTCTCGACGTTCGCCACGCCCGGGGCCTGGTTCACCCACCGCTCGATGCGGTCGGTCAGCGTCCGCTCAACGGACCGCGCGGGCATGCCGTTGAAGTAGGTCAGAACCTGGACAGCGGGCACCTTGAACGCGGGGAGAATGTCGACCGGAATCGAGACGATCGCGAGCGCCCCGAGGACCGTCATAAAGAGGGCAAAGACGATCACCCCGTGGATGTTGCCGAGGGCGAGTTTAACCAGTCCCATGTCGCGTCCCGGATGGTGCGTGCGGTTGGAAACGCAGAGTCTACCTGAACAATACCCGGTCACAGTGGATCCGATCGTGGTCAATAACTGAACACGCGAGGCCACTATTGTGAGGAAGACACAGGTTGTGCAAAATACCGCACACAGCGTGCCGCTCGCGTTGCAAGGCATTCATCGCGGTAGCAACGTCGGCGCGGGCAACTTGCCCGCACGGTAGCCAAGTCGAGAATGTCGGTGAACACTCGACTTCCAAAGCGGGGTGGGAGTGGCTCATCACGTGATCAACTTACCCGTCCGACCGGGGCGTCGTGAGGGCGGGCGGCAGCACCACGATGACCTGCGCGACCGAGGCAACACCCGTGTGGTAGGCCCCCTTGCGGACCTCCCGGTCCAACTCGCGGGCGTGGACGAGGTCCAACCCGGCGAGTTCGCCGGTCAGGTCGTCGAGCGACAGCAAAAGGTCGGGGTCTTGCGGGTCGGCGGTGCCGCGGCCGATCTGTTTCGGGGTGTACGCCTCTTGCACGAGGACACCGCCCGGCCGCAGGCCACGGACGGCCGCCGCGTAGAGAGCCCCTGCCCCGACGGGACAGGTGGCAGAAGACCGACACAATGCCGGACCACGCCGCCGGCTCAATCGGATAGTTCGCCAGGTCGGCGCAGACCGTTTCGATCGTCACGCCGCGGTCGGCGGCCAGCCGCTTCGCCTTGGCGAGGCCGACCTCCGACTGATTGACCGCGGCGACTCGGTGGCCGAGGCATGCGAAGTACGCTGCGTTGCGCCCCTCGCCTTCGCCGAGGGACAACACCGAGCCGGACGGAATCCGTCCGGCCACGAAAGCCAAGAACCCGTTGAGCTTCGTGCCGTACGCAAAAATGTGCTGAGAATAGCGATCGTCCCACATCGCGCCCCTCCAGTTCTCTGGCGGACGCCCAATCTAGCTTTTCCCGGCCGCTGCACGGAGCGACCGTGCCGCCTGGAATGCCTTCCCCAGTAGATCGCTCATCCGGTCTAAATCGGCCGGCTTGGCGAGGTAACCGAATGCCCCGAGCCTGGACGCTTCGCTCGTCGCGGCCCCGGCTTCTTGTGCGCTGAACAAGATGACCGGCAGTTTCGGGTCGGTCGCACGAATCTGGTCGAGCAGGTCGAGCCCGGAGCCGTCCGGCAAGTGTAAGTCGAGCACAACCACGTCCGGCCGCTCGGCGTTGAGCCGGCCGACTCCCTCGGCGACGGATCCTGCTGTGCGTACCTCCACCTCGGGGGACGCAAACACACGTCGGAGAGCGTGGCAGATGAGAGGTTCGTCATCGACAACAAGAAGGATAAGCCGCGGCATGTTCGCCCCCAAAACCTCCAGATGAACGCGACCTCTACTATCTGCAATCGGGATGGCAGTGACTGACTTGCCGCTCAGTGGGGCAACCGTTGTGCGATGTGGACGACCATCTCATGCGGCCTCGCCGTTCCCTTGCGTTCGTGGGGATCGGTTGGACGAGCAAATCATTACGTGAAGCGTAAACGCCAGAGATTGGGCGGACAGTGGCTTGGTGAACAGCGGGACGTCACTCGTACGGCGGAACCCAGCCGCGGCGGGGGGATTGATCTCGCCCGACATCGCGCAGCGAATCAGGGAAGGGGCGCACTGTGCCAGTTCGGCAAGGACCACTCCACCATGAAGGGTGGGTGACTGGAGATCGACGAGGGCGACGGCAATCTGGTGTCGGCAGACACGAAAAATTTCAATCACCGAGGCCACGTCCTCGGCCACCCATACTCTCCAGCCTCCCGCCCCCATCCCGCGGGCCAGGTCGGCACCAGCCCGGACGTCTGGATCGAGGACAAGAATGCCCGGCTGATGAGTCGGGCCAGCGTCAAAGGGCGTCATGACAATCTTCCCGTGTTTTTGGGTCGTAATGCTCAACGACCCCGGCGACCACCTGACCCGTCCGGGGACGACCAACCGTTCCTCGCCACTCCAACAACCAGACGCGAACCGCGAGCGGCGACGGAAGCCCCGGAGGGGTTAGCTTCGGCGAACGTAATTACCAAATGGCCAGGCTCGCTAACTAACACGCGAGCCACCAAGTCGCGGCACCACGCATTTGCCCACTGTAGGACTGTTGATGGAAGCCCGACCAGGAAACGGATCGCAGTAACTACCGTATCCTTTGGGCACTCGCGCCGTTTTGCCAACCGCCACGTGCAGTGCGAACGGAGGAATTTAATGGCATGAGAACTGGGACGTCGTGTCGCATCGTAGGCAAGTCCGGTGCCGAACATCGGATCAGGCCCACCGTTTCCAAGTACGACGGGAACCACAGCCACACGCCTCGAGACATCAAATTTCGTTGTGATTCCTCCGCAAGGACTTCCACACGGGCGATGGGGCTCCGCCGAGTACCCTCGACTGCCACTTACCAATCCCCATTCGCAATTCAGTTCGTCCGAACTGGTTAACACTACAGCGCGGGTTTGTTGCCCGCCATGCAGGTGAAGAGTCGTAGTCCTCCCGCCCAGGTCTGGAGGCAAGACGGGGTAGCCCGCGCACCTTGCGGCCCTGGGTTTCGCGGGTAGACTACTCACCCATGACCTGGTCGTCCCGCATTGGCGAGCGGAGGCAATGGATGGAACTTCTCCCGCTCGACTGCACAGACCAGGCCATCATCGGTGTCGCCCGCCGGTGGACACCCGGGAACGGGATAAAACTGGTTAGGGCCGCGACCCCCACGGAGAGTGCGGTGGTTGTTGTGAAGTCCGGCGAGGCCGTCAGGGTGGTGTCGTTGAGGGTGTTCTGGTACAGGGCGACGGACACGAACCAGCACGCCGCGGAGAGCGCGACGAAGATCAGCAAGGCGACGAGGTACGGCACGGCGGGTGCCCTCTGTTTGGGTTGGTTGAAGACGTGTTGCGCGGGGTCGAGCGGCGGGTCGGTGAGCGGGTTGTCGGAGCCGAGGTCCGGGTTCGCACGGGCTGACGCACCCCACGCGGGGGTGCTTGACCGGCCGTACCCTTCGCTTGACGCCGACCCTCCGTTCACCCATCCGCCGCGTCCAACTCAGCCCTGGCCGAAGCCGAACAGTCCGGCCGAGCGGCGGAACCACCGGCCGACCTGCACGGCGACCGCGGTGGCCGCTCCGCACACCCCGCTCACCGCCGCCGAGACGGTGTGCGGGCACGCGTAGCTGACGGCGGCGACGGCCACGCCGACGCCGGCCCCGACCGCCAGCATCTGCTTCAGCGGCATGATCGCCGACAGGGTGCGGGCGGTGTTCACCACCGCGGCCTTCGCGGCCCGGCACTTGCGAACGGTCGCGTCCTTCGCCGCCGTGCACTTCTCCCTCACCCGGCCCCAGAACTCGGACTTCGCGGGGCCGGCCACGGACGACGGGGCGGGCGTGGCCGACGGTTCCGGGGCGACGGCCGGCTGGGCCGCCGGGGCCAGGCCGGCGATCAGGGTCCGCAGCTCCGGGTTGGTCAGCAGTTCGAGGATGACGTCGCGGACGGCCTGGCGTGCGCCCTCGCGGGTGGCGTCGGCCACCGCCTCCGGGAGGCGGTCGGCGATGCAGTCGATGATCCCGTCGAGGCGGTCGAGCTGGTCGGCGAGTTGCTTGCGGGCCGGCTTGCCGTTGGTCATGGTGGCGGTCGCGGTCATGGCCGTTCTCCTTCGGGGCGAGTAGGGGTTAGTTCGGGGTTCTGTAGTTGTGATCAAAGGCGGTACGAGTGATCCGGTTCGTTGCGTTGTGTGTGCCCCGGCCCGCTCCTGCGCGCACCCCGGCTGTGACCCACGGGCGGAAGGCCCTGGGGCTGGGGACGGGCGGGCGGCGTGAGCGGACCCGGGCGGACGGTCAAAAGTGTTCGAGCCGGGCGGCCCCGTCGCCGAGGGCGTCGGTGGCGGCCAGCACGTCGGCGGCCGCGGCCAGGACGGCGACGGCGGTGCGGGCGAGCGGCCCGCCGATGACGCCGAGCAGGCCGACGCCGAGACCGAGCCCGGCGGCGGCCAGCAGGGTGCCCCGGCGGACCAGCCACCACCGGGCGACGTACACCCCGGCGGCGACGGCCGCGGTCACGCCCGCGTTCACGGGGGGCGGCTCATCGGCCGGGGCCTCGTGCCGCCCCGGGGCGGTCCGGCGTGCACCGCGACTGTAATCATCGTCCTCGTCATCGCGGCCGGCGGCCCACGGTTCGCGGGTGCGCCCCCAGCCGTCGCGGTCGTCCTCTTCCTCGCCCGCGTCCCAGCGGGACGCGGCCGGGCGTGGTGCCGGCGGCCCGGTGCTGCCGGCGACCATCGCCTGCACCACCTGCCGCACGGCGTCGCCGACGGCACGGCTCAGTTCGCCCGCGACGGCGACGCGGACCCGCTCCTTCAGCTCGGCCACCGTGCCGGCCAGCCCGGCCAGTTGGGTCTTCACGACTTTGGTCACGGCTGAGCCCCAGGTCCGAGGTTAAGGGCCTTCAGGCTCGACCACACCTGGGTCAGGGCCTTCTTCTCCTTCTTCTGGTGCTTGAGCGAGGCCACCAGCCGCGCGGCCGCGGCC
Organism: Gemmata sp.; assembly: GCF_051859125.1. NCBI lineage: Bacteria > Pseudomonadati > Planctomycetota > Planctomycetia > Gemmatales > Gemmataceae > Gemmata > Gemmata sp. The sequence goes on along the minus strand of NZ_JBHYGG010000256.1, from coordinate 19,043 downwards.
AGGGCGTCGCCCAGAGCGGCTCGCAGCTCCTCGGCGAGCAGCAGGGGATCGGCGTCCGGCGGGTCGTGCCGGCCGTTGGGCGGGTGCCCGTTCATCTCGTGCTTCACGACGGCTCTCCTCTCGGTGGTGTTGTGGTCGGTCTTGAGGGTGTCGGTTTCGGGCGTCGGCCCGACCGCGAGGGCCGGGTCGAGTGTCACGGTCAGCAGGGTCGTGCCCTCGCCCTCGAACACGACGGGCTTGTCGGGCGTGAGGTGGGCGGTCCGGCATCCGAGGGCGAGGGCACGGGCCAGGACGCTCCGGTCGATCGCCGCCCGAACAGGTGGCCCGGTCGAGGTCGAGCGGTGCAACCGCACCTCCTTGACCGTCCCGGCCTTCGTCTCGCCGGCCCGCAGAACCACCCCGCCGTGGTGGACGGTTCGCGTTCGCCCTGTCGAACCAGATGCGTTCGGACGCCGTGCACACCCTGTGGCACCGGGGTGACGGGGCCGCCGCACTCGCGATCGAGTCCGAGATTCGGACCCGGGTTCAGGCCGCGAACAGCGTGCTCAACGGTCTTCGCGAAGCCCTGACCCGCCGTTCCAGGTGCCGGAGGTGACGCTGACGTGCCTCCTGTTACCCGGCGTCCGCACCGCCTCGGACGCTCCGACCACCGACGAGTAAACCTCCCACCGACGAGTGCCCCCATGCCCCCGAGCGCCCCCTCCGTCACTGCCCCGCTCCGCCACCTGTCGATCCGCGTGCCCTGGCACGACGCCGGTTGGGCCGGCACCGTGTGCGACGACCCGACCGCCAACACCGCCTGCCTGGTGCTCAAGCGGATCGGGGCCGAGCGGGACGACGCCGCCGAGCAGGCGGCTCTGGCCGGCTGGTTCGCCGGCGGCGACCCAGGCCCCGGCGAGGACGAGCTGTTCGCCCAGTTGAACACGTTCGGCCCGTCGGACCGCCTCCAAGTGTTCTCCTGGCGGACGCCGGACGAATGTCAACAACGCCTGATGACGGTGCTCCAATCTGAACTGAAACTGACCGGACCTGACGACCAACTCGCCTTCGACAAGTCGCTCGGCGGGGCCGAGTGCCGCGGCCCGCACGCCTCCGGGTCACTTGGCCCAGTCGGCGGGCCGCGTAAGCTGAACGACTCGACCCGCGTCCCGTCCCGCAACCGGAGGTCGAGTTTGTGCGCGCCGGGCCTCCGTGGTCTCGCACCGTGGTCGGGAACCGCGCGGTCGGGGTCACTTCATCGAGGAGCAGAAACATGACGAACGCCTTCGGGCTCGCGGCGATCTGGTTGGCTCTCGTGGCCGTGGCCGGCAGGCCGCCGACCGGGTTTGCCCGGGACGAGAAGGGGCCGCTCGCCGCCCTCCCCAGCAAGCCGGGGCCGCACGTCGAGAAGATCAAGGCGCTGGGCGACAACGAGTGGCTGAACCTGGGTGCGCCCGCCGCCGACCCGAAGTGGGGCAAGGCGCGGGGCAGTTCGTGGGGCGCAAAAGCCCTGATCCTTGCAACCGACAAGCGGGGGGCGTTCCTCTTCGGCGAGGGCGTTCACGGCTACGTCAAGCCGGACGGCCACGCCATGGACGACCTGTGGTTCTACGACCTCAACGCCCACGCCTGGACCTGTCTCCACCCCGGCACGGACACCAAGACGTTCACGCAGCGGGTCAAGGACAAGGAACTCGTCATCGGCGGCGACGGGCAGGTGGTCGACAAGGACAAGCAGCCCGTCCCGGTCCACCAACTCGTCCACGCCTGGGGCTACCTCGCCTACGACTCCGACCGGCAGAAGTTCGCCTTCCTGAGTTGGAACGGCACGGCGGGCGGCCCGGTCCCCCGGTACTTCCTGGGCGGCGAGAAGCAGATGGACGAGGGGCTGAAGCTGCTCGAAGAACAACTGAAGGACAAGAAGAAGCGGGTCTTCTCGCCGTGGTTCTACGACGTGGCGTCGGGGAAGTTCGAGCGGTCCCCGGCGGACAACACGACGGCCATCAACGCCGGGGGGTTCCCGCAGTTCCACTACCTCCCGTCCAAGAAGCAGTTCTTCGCCGTGGGGTCCGACACCGTGGCGGTGTTCGACCCGGCGAAGGGCCGGTGGGCCGACCTCAAGCCGAAAGGTCCGAGCCCCAAGGGGTACGACGCCTGCGGGTGCTACGACGCCAAGCGGGGCCGGTTCTACCGCCACGACGGCGACGGGTCCAAGGGCGAGGGACTCATGGCGTACGACATCGGGGAGAACGCCTGGAGCCACCTGAAACCCACGGGAACAGCCCCGCCGCCGGCGAATACGAACGGTGCGTTCTACGAGTACGACGCCCGGCTCGACGTCGTGGTGGCGATCCACTTCAAGGGCAAGTCGCCCGGCGTCTTCGTGTACGACCCGAGGGCCAACGCGTGGGCCGACCCGCTCCCGCTCCCGGCCAACGGCCCCAAGTTCCCGTCCGCCGCCAACACCTTCTACGACCGGGAGTTGAACGCCTACGTCTGCCACGTCGCCGGGGACAGCAGGGACGACGGCGTGGTGTGGGCGTACCGGCACAAGAAGTGAGGTCGTGGTCCCGGGCGAGCGGCTTCCTCGTGAACGTGATCCCGTTCACCCAATCCAAAGAGTTGGCCGAAATCAGTGGGGCGCTGATAGGTCGGGAGCGACCACCGGCTCGTCGACCCGGAGCCGCGGGCGACGTTGCCGCGTGCGGGGCACAGTGAGACATGACCGCCGCGGACGCCCGGACCACCGCCGCACGTCCACAGCCGGGGGGAAGAGGGCTTCTACGTCCCCGACGGCGAGATCACCTTCACCGTCGAAGGCGAGCGGGTCGCGGCGACGGCGGGGGCGTTCGCCAACATGCCGGTCGGCACGCCCCACTCGTTCAAGAACGAAAGCACCGAGCTATCGAGGATGTTGGTCTCCGCCGCCCGGCCGGGGCGGAGCCGATGGTCTTCGGGGTCGGCGGGCCGCTGGCCGAGGGGGCGACGACCGCCGCCCCGCCCACGAGGGACGAGATCGAGAAGCTGCTGGCGGTCGCGCCCAAGGACGGGGTCGACATCCCGCTCCCCGGAGAATGACGTGAAGCGGGTCAGTGCCGACGCACTCGCTCGTGTCCGCGACGCGGATCTGCTCGGGCTCCAAGAGAGCGTGAGAGTGTACGAGTGGCTCGAAGCCCACAAGGGGGAGCCGAACAACCCCGTCTTCCAGTTCGTCTTCCGCTCGTACTACCGCATCGACAGCGCCGGGCTGACCGCCCGTTGGAAGGCACGGTCTTTCGAGTTCCTCGGCCGCCGGGAGGGCGGGTTGGGGACGATCCTGGAGGGGTTGTACCAAGTCCCGACGGCGCGGAACGTGAAGAGCCTCCAGTTCAGCTTCGCCACGAAGCTGCTCCACACGCTCGACCCCCGTCAGCCGATCTACGACTCCAAGGTGGCCGAGTTACTCGGCCTGCCGGTGAAGAAAGGGAAGGACTTCACCGCCAACGTGGACGCGTGCGTCGCCGCCTACGACGACCTCCGCGAGGTGCAGCGCCAACTCCTCATAGACGAAGGCGTCGCCCACCGGGTCGCGGCACTGAAGGCCCGCTACGACTCCCGGGTCAGCGACGAGTAGGCGCTCGATTTCCTGCTCTGGAGCGTCGGGAAAGAGCGCGGAATCGGAGCGGGGATCGGCGTCGCGGTTGCGAGATGACGAGGCCGAGGGGCGTCGGCGGTCTGACCCCGCAGTGCCGCGGGCAACAGTCGCCGCGAGAGCGGGGTTCGAGGCGTCGAGGTGGCCCCGTACCCGGTTCGCAGCACGCCGGAGCAAGTCGGGGCTGCCCTCAAAGTCAGTTTCGCGCATCGACGGGGCGAACCCCGAGCATCAAGCTGGGTGGTATTTCATCCACCCCCGCTCCCTCACAGCTTATCGGGCCGTTTACTTCCCTTCAGGGTCGGTGCGGAACGGCAGGGCGGGCAGGCCGTCCTTGTTGAACAGGTTCGCCCACGGCTGCTTCGACGAGAACGCGTACCGCACGGCCGTCGGCTTCGGCACTGCGGCGCTCGACACGACCACCGTGTCGCCGTCGATGACCGCGTCGGCCCAGTGGAACATGAGCGCGCCCATCAGGGTGAACTGATCGACGCCGTTGATCGCCGTACCGCTCTCGCCTTGATCCCACAGCACGCCACGAATGGCGAACGGTTGCATCGGCCGGATGTGGGACTCGTACAGGTGACCGATCTTGCCCGTCGATTCGCCGGCGGCCACGGGCGCTTGCGGCTTGCCGGGCGGGTTCTTGCCGTCCCTCTTCGCTTGCTCGGTGGCCTTCTCCCACGCGACGAGTTTCTCCTCGTAATCCTTCTTGGCTTTATCGAGGTCGTAGGTTGCGGCGAACTTCTTCACGACGGTCTTGCAGGCTTCGTCGTTGCGGTAGGCCGAGTCGCTGAGCCAGAAGCCCGAGGGCGTGCCGCCGACGGCACCGACCATGAGGCCGACGGGCACGTCGAGTTCCTTCTGGAGCCGCACGCCGAACGCCGAACGCGAACAGGATCGCCGAGTGACTGTTCACCGTCTTGTCGTTGGTTTCTTGCCACCCCCGGCCACTCTGGCTGAGACGAATCGTCGGGTACGAACCGGTGGCGAGTTTCGCGAGCACTTCGTCGCCCTTGGCATAGCCGCCGACGGTGCCTGCCATGTTCGATTGACCGGACCCGACCCATACTTCGCCGACGAGCACGTCTTCGAGTGTGAGGGTGTTCTTGCCGGCAACGGTGAGTGTGTCGGGGCCGCCGGCCTTGAGGGCATCGAGTTTGACGAGCCACTTGCCGTCCTTGTCGGCAGTTGCGGTCTTGGTTTGGTCGCGGAACCTGACGGTGACTTCCTCACCGGCGGCAGCGGTGCCCCAGACGGGCACCGTTGTTTCGCGTTGGAGAACCATGTGACTGCTGAGAACGGGCGGCAACTTCACGTCGGCGCTGGCTTGCTGTGGAAGCAGCGTGCAGGCGAGTGCGGCGAGGAGACCGCTCGCAATTCGTGGGAGGACCATCGGGGCAGCGTGGGAATGAGGAAGGGGTGGGGCTTCGGTCGGCGGCGCTATTATCGGCGAAAAGTGCGAATTGGCGAGCGACTGCAACGCTCCGTGCGTTAACGGGATTACAGCAGGTTGAGTGTTCCCCGTGTGACACCGAGTTGCTTGAGCGCTCGAAGTTTCCGCCACGTTTCACGGCCATCGTCGAGGCCCGCAATCACACGAGTGAGGTGGTCCCCGGCCGCTCGCCCGCTCCTGAGCCCGCTGCATCAGTTCGGTTCCTGGTGTTCGGCGTCACCGACTACGCGGGCAAGACGATGAACGCCCACTACGGGGCGGTGGCCGCGAAGGAGCCGCGTGACCCTGATGTCCGGGACGCGTGCCGGCTCCTGGGCGGGCGGCTGGACGAGCGGGTCGCCGTGGTCGCGGGCGGCCGGAGGGACCAGCACCCGCTCACCAAGCCCGAAGCCCGGACGCTGCTCGGGTGAACGCTTGACCGGCCCCGCCCGGACCCCGAACGACACGGCCCCTCGCCGACACGCTGGCGGTCAGCGAACTCCTCCTGGGGGACACGGAAGACCTGATCCACAAGGCGACCGGCTGGACGCTCCGGGAGGTCGGCAAGAAGGACCAGGCCGTCCTCGAAGGGTTCCTCGACCGGCACGGGGCCGTCATGCCCCGGACGATGCTGCGGTACGCCATCGAGAGGTTCCCGCCCGACCGGCGGCGGGCGTACCTTCACAGGAAGTCGAACCCGAGTGGGGTGCCGTCGGTGGCCGTTGACGAGCCCTCGCCGACCGCGACGCCCGGGGCGGCCCGTGAAAGCTGCTCCTGAGAGTGTTCATCTGAAGCGCGAGGAATTCGGGCCAGGCGCGAAATCGTCTCCGTGGCCCTCACGCGGCCCAGTGGGCGGAAGGGGGAGGGGGAGCCGTTGAGCGGGCGATCGCCCCGCCACGGGGTCATTGCGGCCTTAGAACGGGCCACGGGGCCGGCCTCGTTCAAGTGCAGATTCCTCGTCAGTTGAAGCAGGACGCGTTCCCGGCACCCCCACGCGAGCCGGCACTTCTCGAATCCACTTTTGGAATCCACGCCGTCTACGCCGGCGTCGATGTCACCCGGAGCAAATTTGGGGGGCATTTCCGTCGCACGTAGCCGGGAGCAGGGTGTGGCGTGCGGCGGCCTGTGCCCCCTCACGTTCGGTGACCCCCGAGTCCGGCGGACGGTGACTTGAGGACCGACGCCGCCCGCATTTCAAGGTCGAGAGGCTCGTGGTGGCGTGTCAGGATTTGACGAAGGACGGCTGAATCCTTAAGATGCCGTCCGCAACTCTTGCTTGCTCCAGACTTTCCCCCGGCCCGCAGGCAAGAGCGGTTCGCCCCGGTTCGGGCCTGCCCCACCTTTCGGGGACGGAACCCGGTCGTGACGGACCCTCCTAACGAGCCGCGACCGCCTCTTCACACGTCTCCGGTGACTCGACCGCCGCGGTCGTCGGGTTCGCCCCGGCCTGCGGCGTCATCCTGACCGGCGTGTGGTTGACCGAGTGGGTGTCACTTTTGATGGGGGCCGATGAACGACTCGACGCCGGACGAACTGAGGCGGGGGGATCGCCCACATTTCCGGTGGCTCGACTACGCCGCCGCTGCCGTCGCCGTCGTCGCCGCCACGCTCGTGCGGCTGGCACTCGACCCCGCCCTCGGTGACAACTACCCGTTCGCCACCTACTTCGGGGCCGTGGCGGTGATGGCGTGGTACGGCCAGACCCGGCCCGCCGCCGTCGCCCTCGCCGCCAGCGGGTTCGTCGCGTTGTACTTGTTCGTCCCGCCCCACCACACGCTGGCCCTGACCGGACCCGGCGTGCTGGTCGGGATGGTCCTGTTCCTCGCGGTCGGCGGGGTGATCGTCGCAATGGGCCATGCCGTGCGGGTGGCCCGAAGCCGAACCGCACGCCTGTTGGCCGAGGCCGTCGTTCGGCGGGACGAGTTGCAGCGGGCGGCGGAAGATCGGGGCGAGCAGGCCGAGCGGCTGCGGACGACGCTCGCCAGCATCGGGGATGCCGTCATCTCGACCGACCGCGGCGGCAACGTCACCTACCTGAACGCGGTGGCCGAGTCACTGACCGGGTGGACGAACGACGACGCGGCGGGCGTGCCGCTGGTGCAAGTGTTCCACATCGTCAACGAGTCCACCCGCCGGCCGGTCGAGAACCCGGCCGCGAGGGCGTTGAAGGAGGGCGTAATCGTCGGGCTGGCGAACCACACCGTCCTGATCGCCAGGGACGGCACGGAGCGACCGATTGACGACAGTGCCGCCCCGATCCGGTGCAAGGCGGGTGAAATCGTCGGGTGCGTACTGGTGTTCCGGGACATCAGCGAGAGGAAGCGGGAGGAGGTCGCCCAGGCCGAGCGGACCCGGCTGGTCGGCCTGCGGGCCGATGTCAGTACGGCCCTCACCTCGGCCCGGCCGACGCCGGACGCCCTGCACCAGTGCTGCGAAGCCCTCGTCCGGCACCTGGGCGTGGCGTTCGCCCGCGTCTGGACCGCGGACGACGCGGACGCCGTACTGGAGTTGCGAGCCAGTGCGGGGATGTACACGCACCTGGACGGGCCGCACAGCCGGGTCCCGGTCGGCCAGTTCAAGATCGGGCGGATCGCAAGCACCCGCCGGCCCCATCTCACCAACGGCGTGCCGGGCGACCCGAACGTGAGCGACCACGAGTGGGCGGCACGCGAAGGCATGGTCGCGTTCGCCGGCTACCCGCTGATGGCCGAGGGCCGGGCGGTCGGGGTGGTGGCGATGTTCGCCCGCCGCCCGCTCAGCGAGGGGGTCCTGACCGAACTGGCTCCCGTGGCCGACCAGATCGCCCTGTACGTCCGTCGCAAACTGGCCGAGGCCAGCCTCCGGGAGAGCGACGAGTTCAACCGCAGCCTCATGAACAGCAGCACCGATTGCATCAAGGTGATCGACCTGGACGGGCGGCTGCGACACATGAACGCCCCCGGCCTCTGCTCGATGGAGATTGACGACTTCGGGCCGCTTTGCGGTCAGCCGTGGGAGGCGTTGTGGCCCCCGGCGGCGGCGGAAGAAATCCGCCGGGGCGTGGCGAGTGCCGCCGCCGGGACGCCGTATGCTTTTCAGGCGTTCTGCCCCACGGCCAAGGGAACCCCCCGGTGGTGGGAGGTCGCGGTCACGCCCGTCCGCGACACCCCGGACGGGCGAGTCGTGCGGCTCCTGGCGGCGTCCCGCGACATCACCGCCCGCCGGGAGATGGAGGAGTCACTCCGGGAGAGTGAGGCCCACTTCCGCAACATGGCCGACAACGCCCCGGCGATGCTGTGGGTGACGGACGCCGCGGGTTCCTGCACCTACCGGAGTCGGCGGTGGTACGAGTTCACCGGCAGGCCGGCGGGCGGGGACGTCGGGTCGGGGTGGGTGGATGCCGTCCACCCGGACGAGGCGGTGGCGACGAACGACAGGTTCCTCGACGCCGCCGGCAAGCACGTCCCGCTCGCCATCGACTACCGCCTGCGGCGGTACGACGGCGAGTACCGCTGGGCCGTCGATGCCGCCTTCCCCCGCTTCGACGGCGGCGTGTTCCGGGGGTTCGTTGGGTGCGTGTTCGACGTTCACGACCGGAAGCTGCTGGAGGACGAGTTGCGGGTGATCGCCGCGGACCTGTCCGACGCCGACCGCCGCAAGGACGAGTTCCTGGCGATACTGGCCCACGAACTCCGCAACCCCCTGGCCCCGATCCGCAACGGCCTCCAGGTCATGCGGCTGGCGAGGGGCAACGGCGAGGCCGTCGAGAAGGCCCGCTCGATGATGGAGCGGCAACTCGGCCAGATGGTCCGGCTGGTGGACGACCTGCTCGACATGAGCCGCATTAACCAGGGGAAGCTGGAACTCCGCAAGGAGCGAGTCGAACTGGCGGCGGTGGTGAACAGTGCGGTGGAAACCAGCCGCCCGCTGGTCGAGGCCGGAGGCCACGACCTGACGGTGGTCATCCCGCCGGAGCCGGTGTTCGTGGACGCCGACCCGACCCGGCTCGCCCAGGTGGTCGCCAACCTGCTGAACAACGCCGCGAAGTACAGCGAGCGGGGCGGGCACATCACGCTGACCGCCGAGCGACGAGGCGACGAAGCGGTGGTGAGCGTCAAGGACACCGGGGTGGGAATCCCGCCTGACATGCTGCCGAAGGTGTTCGACCTGTTCACGCAGGTGGACCGGTCCCTGGAAAAATCGCAGGGCGGGCTGGGCATCGGCCTGTCCCTGGTGCGGCGACTGGTGGACATGCACGGCGGGACCGTGGAGGCCAGGAGCGACGGCCACGGCAAGGGCAGCGAGTTCGTGGTCCGGGTGCCGGTGGTGGCGGCGGACCGCCCGGTCGAGCCGCCGGCCGAGGACGGCGGGGCGGCACGCCCGTCCGCCCGCCGCATCCTGGTGGCCGACGACAACGTGGACTCGGCGGACTCGCTGGGCCAACTGCTCGAACTGTTCGGGAACGAGGTCCGCACGGCGAACGACGGGCTGGCGGCGGTCGCGGTGGCGGGGGACTTCCGGCCCGACCTGATCCTGCTCGACATCGGGATGCCGAGGTTGAACGGGTACGAGACGTGCCGCCGCATCCGGGAGCAGGCGTGGGGCGGGACGGCCTACATTGTTGCCCTGACGGGGTGGGGTCAGGACGACGACAAGCGGCGGTCGAAGGAGGCGGGCTTCGACCACCACATGGTCAAGCCGGTGGACCCGGCGGCTCTGGAGAGGTTGTTGGCCGGGTTACAGCCCGCGACGGCATGAGCGTCGGTCGTGCCGACACGGGGTAAGCAGTCCGTTCCTCGACGCCCGGTTCCCGACCCGGTGGGCTTCGTTTCGCGGCCCGACACGAGGACGACTTCCCGCCAGTGGCCCGGCAGGGTCGCTGCCTCGTGGCGGTACGCCCACCACGTGTGCGCGATCACCGCCGGCCCGCCCCGCTCCGTGACGAGGACGCCGTCCTTGAACTCGCAGTCGGAGGTGTCCTTGCCCAGGTCGCCGTACCCGAGGGGGGATTGTCCGGGGCGTACAGCATGGCCCAGGAGAGCGACGGCAGGTCGAACTCCCACACGTCGTTGAGCCGGTGCGGGACGCCGTGGTTGGCCCCGCAGAACAATCCCCGCTTGCGGTCCGGTGCCCAGCACATTTTGATCGTGAAGTCGCAGCCCTTCGGCCCCGTCCTGTGCAGGTCATACTTTTTGGCCGTGCCGTTGAACACGCCCACCACGTCGGCCTTACCCAGCAGCACCGCCTGGTTCGGCTTGAGGGCCGCGAGTTTCTTCAGCACGGCCGGCATCGGGTCGAGCCTCGGCTCCACACTTGCGACCGGGACGCCGGCTGCGAGTCGGCTGAGGCCGCCTGCGAGGGCAAGGGGCGAGTTTCAGGACGTGCGGCGGTCGGCGTGACGGGATGTGTGGCTGACGCACGGGTTCTCGCCGGTGAGGGGCGGGACCGGCGATTGTACCCCGTAGCGTCGGAGCACGGCACCCGCTTCAACCCGCCCGAGACCACGTTGGTGTCGGCCCTGTTGGCGATCACGCTGCCCACTCCGCTTCTACGAGTCGGCCGCAAGGCATTTTAATCTCCCTGCTAATCTAAAGATCAAGACACACCAGGCGACTCCTCACGTCGCCGCCTGGGTGCAGTGGGGTAGTAAGAAGCGGTTGTAGCCGACCCCAAGTCACGAGCGGAGGGTCTCTTGCTCGCCGACGGTGCGTATTATCAAATCCACCTTTTGGGTTGAGTTGATCGTGCGACGGGTACTCTCGACGCGGACGTGCTCGACTGTCACCGGCTCGGACTCGCGTCACCCGAATCGGAGGCATCTCGCGTGCGCCTGCTGTTCGCGTGCGCCCGGAACCGCCTGCGGAACCCGACCGCCGAGCGGGTGTTCGCGGGTGTTCGCGGCCGTGCCCGGCGTCGAGGCCGAGTCCGCGGGCGTCGCACCCGACGCCGAGACCCCGTCACGCCCGAACTGCTCGCCTGGGCCGACGTGGTCCTGGTCATGGAGCCGGCGCACCGGGCGAAGCTCGCCCGATTGTTCCCCGCCGCACTCCGCGGCAAGCGCGTCGTGTGCCTCGACGTCCCCGGCGACTACGAGTACATGTGTGCCGAACTGATGCGACTCCTCCGTGAGCGGGTCGGTCGAGCCATCCCCGCACTCGCATCCGATGCGTCGGGGTTCACCCCGACGCACACCCTGGACCGACGCAGCGATTGTGGTGGGGCCACCCGGGAGGGGGGCTGCCGGCTACCCCCGCGTCGGTCGACGCTCCGCCGTTCTGCTCGGCCCCGTCACGGTACAGGTGAAATCACGCCGGAGGGCCTGTGTGACTCGTCGGAGTGCCCAGAATCGTCGTGGCTCGCGTTGTGCGCAGCGTCCATAAGGGTTCTTTTACTCTGTATAACCATAGGTTAGTAGACGACCCCCCGTCGCTCCGCTCGGGGGGGTCTCGAAGAACCGTTAGGCCGACGGGTGCGCCGCGCACGACGGTCAATAAGTGGTTATTGGCGACGCACAGGCCCACTTCACCTCACGACGACCTCCTTCGTTGGCGACGCCCCGGGGCGGGCGCAGCGCCTTGTGCGGCCCGACCGACGCAAACACAACGGCCGCGGCTCTTAAAGCCACTATTGGAGTTTATCCCTGCCCCTTCTCACGACGGGCCGGTCCAACGGGAGAGCGCCCTCCGGGTCGGCCTCTCGGTTCTCCGGGCCGACGACGGGTCCGTCGGGGGCGCGCGCGGGGGCAGGGCGGTCGTCCTCCGGCCGGCGACGAGCAAGAGCCTCGGCGACCCCGGCCTGCTCGACCAGGTGCGGCTGGTACCAGGCCGGGCGACGTTCGACGTGGCCCACTTCAACAAACGGGACGCACGGCGAGGCGACACGGAAACGGAAGTGGAATACGCCAAGGCGATCCCCGAACTGGTCGCGGCGATCCGCAAGGGCGCGCCGGGGGCCGAACTCGTGCGGGCCAGCGCGACGCCCGTCCGCGTGGCCGGGAGTATCGACCGACTCGACCCCAGGACCGACCGGGTGGAGGCCCGGAACACCACCGCGGCCGGGGTCACGGCCGGGGAGAAGACCCCGACGGACGACCTGCTCGCACTCGCCGCCGACACGCCGGACCTGTTCTCCAAAGACGGCGTCCGCCTGGACGCCGGGGGCTCGACAGTGCCGGGCGAGCGGGCCGCGGCCGAGGCGACCGGACTCTCGGGCGACAGCAAGGAGTGATCCCGGCCGTCGCGTGGCGACCGGAACACGGATCGCCCCCACGTGACCGGCGGTCGGCCCGCCGCATACGATGTCCGTCACTGCCGGCGGTCGTCCCGCACCCGTCGACCGGCAGGTGCACTCCGGGGCCGCGGCCGCCGCCGACGAGTGCCGGGAGCGTACGGGGTCTACTCGCCCGGCACCCGCACCGAGGGACGCCATGTTGGAGGACTGCCGCCCGCCGGGCCGCCTCGGTCGCCTCCTGGGCCGGTGGTCGTTCGCCGCGCTCGTCGGCGAGCCGCACGCCGAGACGTGGCGGGAACGCGTCCTCGAACTGGGGCTGAAGGTCTGCGCCGTCCTGGGCTCGGTCGTCTACGTGCCCAGCGTGGCCGTCGCGGTCCGGTCCGAGAAATGGGTGGTCGCCGCCGTCGACACCGCCGCCATCGTGGCGGTCGTCGCGCTCCACCGCCTCCGCTCGCGCGGCTACCGGCCGCGGGCCGTGGCCTTCTCCCTCGTGCTGTACGCCGTGGGCGTCGCGCTGCTGGTCGAGGTCGGACCGATCTGCCAGATCTACCTGTTCGGCTTCTCGATCATCGCGACGCTGCTCCTGGGTGTCCGCGTCGGCATGCTCGCGGTCGTGCTGAACGCGACCTCGCTGATGGCCGTCGGGCTCGCCGGGCACGGGTCGCCGGCGATGGCCGTGAGTTGGCACCCCACGGGGCCGGTCGCGTGGGTCGTCACCACCATGAACTTCGTCCTGGTGAACTTCGTCCTGGTGCTGGCGGTCGGGGTGGTGCTGGCGACGCTGGAGCGGATCGCCCGGCGGGAGGGCGAGGCCCGCGACGACCTCGAGCGCGAGCGGGCGGAACTGGTGTCGGCCAACGCGGCGCTCGACCGGCAGGTGCGCGAGCGCGAGGCGCTCGAGAGTCAACTCGTCCAGGCCCGCAAGATGGAGGCGGTCGGGCAACTGGCGGGCGGGGTGGCCCACGACTTTAACAACCTCCTGACCGTCATCAACGGGTACAGCGAACTCGTGCGGGACGCGCTCCCGGACGGGGACGGGCACCGCGAGATGCTGACGCAGGTCCGCGACGCCGGGGAGCGGGCCGCGAACCTCACGCGGCAACTGCTGGCCTTCAGCCGGCGGCAGGTGCTCGCCCCGCAGGTGCTCGACCCCAACGCCGCGGTGGCCAACGTCGAGGCCCTGTTGACCCGCCTCATTGGGGAGGACGTCCGGGTCGCCACGGTCCTGCGGCCCGGCGTGGGCCGCATCCGGGTCGACCCGGGCCAGTTCGAGCAGGTCGTCATCAACCTGGCGGTGAACGCCCGCGACGCGATGCCCGCGGGCGGCCGCCTGACCATCGAGACCGCGAACCTCGACCTGACCCGTGAGGGCACCCCGGGCGACTGGGGCGCACCGCCCGGGGCGTACGTCGCCCTGCTGGTGTCGGACACGGGTTGCGGAATGCCCGCCGAGGTGCAGGCCCGCGTCTTCGAGCCGTTCTTCACGACGAAGGAACTCGGCAAGGGCACCGGCCTGGGCCTGTCCACCGTCTTCGGAATCGTCAGGCAGAGCGGCGGCTTCATCGACGTCTCCAGCGAGGTGGGCGTCGGCACCCGGTTCAGGATTCTGTTCCCGGCCGTAACGGACGACGTGGGGCCCGTGCCCGTGCGCGACGCCCCCGCGCCGCGGGGGTCGGAAACCGTCCTCCTCGTCGAGGACGAGGCCGGAGTCCGCGGCCTCGCCAGGCTGGCCCTGGAGTCCCAGGGCTACCGGGTGCTGACCGCCGCGAGCGGGGCGGAAGCGCTGCGGCTCCTTGCGACCAACGGCGACGGGGTCGACCTGATCGTCACGGACGTGGTCATGCCGGAGATGAGCGGCCGCGAGTTGGTCGAGCAGGTCCGCCGGCTCCGGGCGTCGGTCCGGGTGCTGTACATGAGCGGCTACACCGACGACGCCGTCGTGCGGCACGGGATCATCGGGGAGGTCGACGCCTTCTTGCAGAAGCCGTTCTCCCCGCCGGCGCTGGTGAGAAAGGTGCGTGAGGTGTTGGACGCGCGGCCGAGTTGAGGTGCGGGCGGGGCCGACGGCCTTGCGGCTCGCCCGGGCGAGTGCCGGGGCCGTGCGGGCTCACCGTCGGAGCGGGGCACGCACACCCGCGCCTGCCGGGCGGTCGAACTTGCGGTCAACACGTCCTGATCCGCCCGTTCGGGGGGATGCGCGTGCGCCTGCTGTTCGTTCGCCCGGAACCCACTGCGAATAGTGGCGAATCCGAGGTGAGCCGGACCTGAACCGCCGGCCCCACTCCCGACGCCGTCCGGATGCCCGGCGGGCCGGGCTTTGACGCCCCGGACCTGCCGCGATAGGACAACATCCGGTTGGGAACCACCCCAAGGGAGCCTCGGATGGATGCGGACGGCCTGGACAGCGAGGACGACGAAGCCCTTGAAGACGAGTGGCGGGACCGGATCACGCGGCACCTGCCGGCCCACGTCCGCCCCGACGCCTGGGTGGTGAAGGCGTTCGAGTCGGGGACGGTGATCGCCGTCGCCCTCACCCTGGAGGGCGAGGACGGGGCCGAGTCGGACGAGCCGGTCACGGTGGCGGCCCTGGCCAAGGTCGAGGGCGGCGTGTTCGAGTCGGAGGACGGGGAGCAGTCCGCGCCCGTGTGGTTCTTCCCCGGCTGCAAGGAGTGGTCGCTGGAGAACGCGGCCGAGGCGGAGGGGGACGCGGCCGCCTACCTCGCCGGCCGGATCGCCCGCGCGGTGAAGTGAGCCGGGGACGGCCCGACGCGTTCCGTTGCCGGCGGCGTGCCCGTGGCCGCCGCCGCGCGATGCGCCTGCGGGCGTGGTAGTGCCCTCACCTCCGCGCTGGCCGCAGTACGGCCAGGTGCCGAGGTCACTCGTCCCCCGCCGCATCGGGCCGGCCAGGGCACCCTCCGCCGCCCTCGGCTCAGGCACCCTGGCGGGGTGGTGGCGACACCGGGTCGGGGCCGGCGGCGTCCTCGCACCGGAAACCAGTCCGATGATGCGCCAAGCCACTCCGCTTCCGTCATCGCTCGCCCCCTGGACCGGCCCCGATGATACCCCGGCCCCGTCGCGAGCGGAACGGGAACGCGACCGGGCCGCCGGCCTTCGCGGACTGCTGCGGACCTTGACCATGTGGTCCGGGTCCAGGGGCGGGGGTGCGCGACACGGACCCCGGTTCGCCCCACCACGTCACGCGCCGCCCGCCGACCCGACCGCCCGCTCGCCCTTCGACCGACGCCGCACGACCGCATCGTACACGGCATCCCACACGGCCGCTTCCCGCGCCGCCCGTTCCATCGCGGCCCGCGTCTCCTCGACACGTCGCGCCGCCGCTTCCAGGCGGGTGAGGGCATCGGGCGAGTTGTCGAACAGGGCGTCCATGTCCGGTTCCATCGGGCGGGGGCGACGGGGTCGGGATGCTCACCGGACGCTCACGTCCCAGATGCGGATGTCGTGTGCCCGCCCGTCCGGGCCGAAGAGGACGAGGAGTTCGACCTCGTCGGTGACCCACCGGTCGTACCCCTCGTACCCGACCCCTCGGGGGTTCACGAGGACGTAGCCCTTGAGGGCGTCCGGGACGTAATCACCGGGCGGTCCGCCGACTGCCCGGGTGACCTCCTCCCGGGTCATCCCCGGCCGGACCCGCTCGATCGTCTCCCGACGGGGGCCGGCCGCCCGGGGCGGGGGTGCCGCCGAAACTGGCGGCGGTGTCACCGTTCCGGCGGCGGCCGGGACGGGTACCTGTGGGGCGGGCGTCTCGTCACGGCTGCCTCGACCGCACCCGGCGGCCACCGCCGCTGCCAGCGACAGGCGCAGGGCGGCTCGTCGCACCGGTCCTCCTTGGGAGTCGAACGCGTACTGAAATGGCTCCCGTCCAATCTATCACCGCTCCGGGTCGGGTTCACCGGAATGGGCACGCGCTGTTCACTCCGGTGCCAGGGCGGACGGGGGCCGGCACACGGGGGTGTGCGGCCAGCGATCGGAGGCCGAGTCCGCCTTCAGCCGGCACAAGTGGCGACTCGGGAGCTCGCTCGGCAGGCGGTCCGACGCCTTCCGGGCTGCGTTCGACGCCGGAAGCAGTTCGCCGCCCACGCCCTCCACCCTGTCTCGGCGCACGGGCGGGAGCCGGGCGGCACCGGCACCGGCTCGGGTGGTGCGCCCGCCACTTCGGGGGTATGGTCGGCGCGGTGTCCGACCCCGTCCCAGAGCCGAAGGCATGCCCCACAGTCGTCACCTGACCCGCCGGGAGGCGCTGGCCCTCGGCCCGGTCGCGGCCGCCTCGCTCGTCGCCGTTCCGGCCGCCGCGATCCCGCCCCCGGTGGCGTCGAAGCACACCTCGGCCGTACTCCTCACCTCCGCCGACCTCACGCGCGTCCACACGTTGGTCGAGCGAACCAACGGGTTCCGGGAGGGGAGCCCGGCGAACGGGGTCGCGTTCTCCCCGGACGGGAAGCTCGCCGCCGTCGGCGGAAGCCACGCCTTCGCCGCAGTGTGGGATGTCGCGGCGGGGAAGCCGGCGATCAAGCTCGGGGAGGCTGCGGCCCTCGCGTTCCGGCCGACGGGCGAGGTGGTGACGGCCGACGTCGGGAACTCGGACCCCTCCTCGCGCGGGGCGTGCGTCGCGTGGACGCTCGGGCGGAAGGAGCCGGCCGAGTTGTTCACGTTCCGCCTGGAGCGGGTCGTGTTCAGTGCGGACGGCCGGTTCCTGGCCGGGCCGACCTTCCCGAGCAAGCGGGACGCCGCCACCCTGGTGCTGTCCGTTGCGGACGGCACGGAGGTCTTCCGCGTCCCCCACGCCAGCACCGTGTTCGCGGTCGCGGGCGGCCGGGTCGTGGGGGGCAAGTGGCCGGCGAAAGCGGGCGGCGTCTGGACCGTCCGGGTGTGGGGCCAGGACGGTAGGGCGGTCGCCGAGATCGAGGGGGCACCCCCGGTGGCGGGGAACGACGCGGTGGTCGTGCTTCGGGGCACGGACCCGGCCGAGGTGGTCGTCTGGAACCCGGTCGCCCGGACGAGGGCCGTGCTCAGGCACCGGCACGCCGAACTGACGGCGGTGGGCATCTCCGCCGACGGGAAGAAGGTGGCGACCGCCGGCCCGCTAAAGGTTCCGCCGGGTGAGGTCACGTACGGCATCTCGCCGTCACAGGTGGCCCAGGTCGTCACGGTCCGGGACGCGGCCACGGGCAAGGAGGGGGCGTCGGCAGAGGTCGGGAACGTGCGGTTCCAGTGGCTGGCGTTCTCGCCGGACGCGAAGCAGTTGCTGGCCGCGGGGAGCGAGAACGTGATGCGGTAGTGGAACGGTCGCGCCGCATCCCTTCGCGGTGTCCCGAATGCAGGCCCCCAGGGGCCTTGCACGACGGCCGGCGTCCTCAAGGCACCACCCGGGCAGCGGAGGGCGCGACCGCAAGTGGTTGCCGCTCGCGGGCCGCCCCGGGGTGACGGACCGGTCCCGGCCGTCGAGGTGGCAGATGTCGTCCGGGCACGGCCGCGGCAGCGGGCACCACCCCCGCGGTCTTCGACGGCCAGTCAGCACCGCCGGCCCGACCCGCCGCGGCATGCCGGGGAGGGACCGCGGGCCAACCCGGGTGCCCGGTTCGCCACAGCCCGCCCGTCCGCCATCGGGTGGGCGTCTCCGACGGCACCCGGTTGCCCGGGGTGCTCCTGTTGGCCCGTGTACCGCGCCCGGCGCGTCCGTCGGGGTCAGGCCGCCAGCCGGACCCGGGCCGGGGCCGGCACCTTCAGTTCCGACTTGAACAGCCGCCGGCCGGCGTCGGGCGAACCCGACCACTGCTGCATCTGAATCGTGGACGCGTGGCCCCGCTCCTCGTCGTCGAGCAACTCGAGGAAGGACTCGACGTACTCCTGGCGGACCTGGGTGGACGAGCGGCCGACGAAGATGAGGGCGTCCGGGCGGTCGTCGAACACGACCACGGCGCGCCAGTTCTGGGCCTTGGACTCGGTGGTGATGAGCATCGCGGTACCCTCCGTGGCTGGTGCAGGCGTCGCCGTCCTGGCGACCGGGGTAAGATTGCAGGTGCCGCGGCGGGGGTCAATGACGATCCCGGGATTCCGGTGAGATTGCCTCACGTCCCGCACCCCACCGGGGGCCGACTACTCCACGACTGCGTCCCGCCGGACCGGGAGCGCGAGGCGGCGGGCCACCGGCAGGAACCGGGCCGGGTCGGCGAAGAGGAACTCCGCCGCCTGGCCGCCGGTCTCGATGCCCAGGAACCGCTCCGGCCGGCCGCCGTCCGCCACCGCGAGGTTCACCGCCGCCGCAGCAGCCATGTTGTACCAGTCCCCGAGGTTCTCCGGGTCGAACTCGCACACCCGCCCGGCGTGAACGATCTGCACCCGCAGCGAGCCGTCGGGGTCGAACCCGTCGTCGGCTCCAGAATCCGCCTCCGGGTCTTCGCCTTCTCCGCCGTCCCGGTCCTCGTCCTCGTTGGCCGCTTCCTCGCCGGGGGTCCGGATCGCGCAGTCGGGCGCGAACCCGCCGCGGGAGTCCCGGCCGAACCGCACCACAACTGGTCGTGGGGGCTCGGCCGCCCGTCGGACCCGGCGTCGAACGAGACCAGGAGGCCGGCGGCGTCCAGGGCGCAGCGGACCGAGCCAGGGTCGGGTCGAGTGGACCCGTCTCTTGGTGCTGGAACTTGCGACCGGCCTCGTAGGCCCCGCCCACCGGCATCGGGAGGAGACCGGCGGCCGCGAGCCCCCCAGGGCGGCTCGGGGGTCGAGCCCCTCAAGTCCCCACAGGGCGACCGCCCGGGTTCGCGGCGACAGGTT
>NZ_JBHYGG010000255.1:0-48745 GCF_051859125.1 Gemmata sp. | reverse complement strand
GATCTGCGGGCCGTGGACGGGCCGGCCGACGCGCCGACCGCCCCGCCCGGCCCCGCCGCCCGGCCCCGACCCCACGACCGCGGCCGCCCTGAAGGACCTGATCGACCGGCTCGTGGCCGGGTCCCCGGAGTGGCGGCGGGCGCGCGTCCCCGGGATCGCGGTCGACTACCCGCGGCCCGCAGTGGACGCGGTGGTCGGGGCGGTCGTCGCCGCACTGCTCCGAACCCGGACCCCCGCCCGTCGGGCCGCCCTGTCCGAGGTGCTGGTCGCGCTCGGGGCTGCCGCGGTGCGGGCGGTCGTCGCCGCCCTGGCGTGTACCGGCTCGGGTGCTCGCGAAGCGGTGCTGGGCGGGGTGCTGGAGGGCATCGGGCCTGCGCTCGTCCCGGGCGAGCGGACCCGCCTGGCGATGGACCTGCAGATCGCGGTGGCCCGGGCGACCGACCCGGCCGCGGTCGAGGCCCTGGCCCGGGCCATCGCCGCGGTCCGCATCGCCCAGGAGGACGAGCGCCGGTGACGGTGCGGGCGGGACCAGCGGTCCTCGCTCCCGTCCCGGCGACGGGACGCACCGGCCGGTACTTGACCGCCCGTGTTGGTCGATGACCGCGGGTGGCCGGCCGGTGCCCTGGTGCCGGCACGACGCCCTCAACCTGACCGGGCGAGGGCGCCCTGGCAGAACGGGACGCCCCGCCCCCCGATCGGGCCACCGGCACGTGTCCGATCGAATCTCCAGTCCCCGCGAGCAACCGGACCGCCCCGCCTTTGGGGGCCGCGACACGACCCACGAGGCGGTCGCGCCGGGAACGAGGGTGTTGAAGCAGATGGGGCGGCCCGGGCGCCCCTGACGCCCTCCGGCGGCGTGTGCGAACGGGGGCACCGATTCTCAGAAAAGTTCGACACGCCGGCCGACCGGCGGGGTTAAAGTGGGGCACCTGTTCCGCACCCGCTCCGGCCGACCGCCCCCACCCATGATCCGAGCCACCCTCGTCCCGCTCGCCGCCGCGCTCGTCCTCGCCCCCCCGGGCGCACGGGCCGCCGACCCCGCGTTCGCGGCCGCGGTCAGGCCGTTCCTCGACGCGCACTGCGTCGACTGCCACGGCCCCGACGTGCAGAAGGCGAGGCTCCGGCTCGACGACCTCGCCCCCGACCTCGGCGACCCGCGAACGGCCGCCACCTGGACCGCGGTGTACGACAAGATCGCGTCCGGCGAGATGCCGCCGAAGAAGCGCGAGCGGCCCGCGAAGGCCGACCTCGACGCGGCGACCGCCTGGCTCCGCACCGAACTCCACGCGGCCTCGCTGGCGCGGCAGGAGAAACTCGGCCGGGTCGCCGTGCGGCGGCTCAACGGCACCGAGTACGAGAACACGGTCCGCGACCTCCTCGGTACCGGCGTGCGGCTCAAGGAGTTGCTCCCCGAGGACAACTCGGCCGCCGGGTTCGACAACGTCGGGGCGGTGCTCGACGTGTCGGCCACGCACCAACTGCTGTACCTCGAAGCCGCCGACCGGGCCGTCCGCTCGGTCGTCCCGCCGCACCCGCCGGTCCCGTTCGCCGACCGGCGCACCGGGAAGGAAGTGACCGAGAAGGGGCCGAACTTCAAGCAGGCGCTAACCCGCACCTGCTACCTCAAGGACGACGCGCTCGTCATCTATAGCAAGCTCCCGCGGTACGGCTTGTTCCAGACCGCATCGGTGCCGACCGCCGGGCGGTACAAGGTGCAGGTGTCGGTCGCCGCGGTCGGGGTCGACAACAAGTCGGTGCCGGCCGCGTTCATGCTCGTCGGGCAGGGCCGCGAGGACCCGGTGCTGCGCGAGATGCGCGACGTGAAGCCCGGTAAGCCGACCGTCATCGAACTGGAGGTCGACCTGGAGCGCCGCGAGGCGTTCGTGGTGAACCTCCTCACGAGCTGGGACATCCGGGCGACCAAGAAGCCGATCGAGGAGCACACCGGCCCCGGGCTGCTCGTCGAGTGGGTCAAGATCGAGGGGCCGGTCGGTGCGTGGCCCCCGAAGAGCTACGACACCCTGTTCGCCGGGGCGCCGCTGAAGCCGCGCTCGGTGGCGAAGGCCGAGAGCGAGGGGAAGGCCCCGCCGAAGATCGCACCGAACCGGAGCGAGGCCGCGTGGGCCGGCGACCCGCTCGTGCCCGCGTCCGCGAAGCCGAAGGAGGACGCCGAGCGGTTGATCCGCGGGTTCCTGCCGCGGGCGTTCCGGCGGCCGGTGCCCGAGGACGTCGCGAAGCCGTTCGTGGCCCGGGTCCACGACCGGCTCGACAAGGGCGAATCGTTCCTCGACGCGATGACCTACGGGTACAAGTCGGTCCTCGCCTCGCCGCACTTCCTGCTCCTCGCGGAGCCGACCGCGACCGGCCCGGCGCTCGACGACTACGCGGTCGCGGCCCGGCTCTCCTACTTCCTGTGGTCCACGCTCCCCGACGACGAGTTGCTCGCCCTCGCGAAGAAGGGCGAGCTCACGAAACCGGCGGTGCTGCGGGCGCAAGTCGAGCGGATGCTCGCCGACCCGAAGGCGCAGCGGTTCACCGAGAACTTCGTGGGCCAGTGGCTCGACCTCCGCAGGATCGCCGCGACCATCCCGGACCCGCACCTGTACGCCGACTTCGACGGCACCCTGCTCTGGGCGATGCCCCGCGAGACCACGCTGTTCTTCGACGAGGTCCTCAAGCACGACCGGAGCCTGCTGGAGTTCATCGATTCCGACTGGACCATGCTGAACGAGCGGCTCGCCAGGCACTACGGCATCCCCGGGGTCTCCGGGAACGACTTCCGCAAGGTCGCACTGCCGCCGGGGAGCCACCGGGGCGGGGTGCTGACCCACGCGAGCGTGCTGAAGGTGACGGCCGACGGCACCCGCACCTCGCCGGTGCTCCGGGGCACCTGGGTGCTGCACAAGATCGTCGGCCGGCCGCCGGCCCCGCCCCCGCCGGACGTCCCGAGCATCGAGCCGGACATCCGCGGGGCCACGACGGTGCGCCAGCAACTCGACAAGCACCGCAACGTCGCGGCGTGCGCGGCGTGCCACGTCCACATCGACCCGCCGGGGTTCGCGCTGGAGAGCTTCGACCCGATCGGCGGGTGGCGCGCGTTCTACCGGGCGAGCACCCGCACCCCGAAGGGGGCGGTGGCCCTGCCGGGGTACACGGGCCGCCCGGTCTTCCGCGGGCCGGACGTGGACCCCACCGGCGAGACGCACGACGGCAAGAAGTTCGCCAACATCGACGGGTACAAGGCGCTGCTGCTCGCCGACAAGGACCAGGTGGCCCGGAACCTCGCCGAGAAGTTGCTCGTGTACGCGACCGGGGCCGACGTCCAGTTCGCCGACCGCGAAGTCATCGAACGGATCGTGGCCGCGGTCCGCGACAAGAAGTACGGGTTCCGCACCCTCGTCCACGAGGTCGTGCAGAGCCGGGCGTTCCTGAACAAGTAGCCCGGGGGTCGCCCGACCACCTGGTGGATTTCGTGCCTTCCCCCGAGAGAGTTCCCGATGCCGCTCAGGCCCCTCGACCGCCGCACCCTGCTCCGCGCCTCGGGCGTCGCCATCGGGCTGCCGGTCCTCGACGCGATGCTGCCGGCCCGGGTGCGGGCCGCCGACGCGAGGGCGGTCGCGCCGCGGCGGGTGGTGCTCGTCGGCCGGCCGCTCGGGATGTACGCCCCGTTCTTCTTCCCGGAGAAGGCGGGCAAGGACTACGAGCCGAGCCGGTACTTGAAGGTGCTCGAGCCGCACCGGGACCAGTTCACCGTGTTCTCGGGGGTCTCGCACCGGTACCCCGCGGGGCACTTCGCCGAGGTCGGGCTGTTCACCGGGGTCCACCCCGACAACATCCGCCCCAACGAGATCCGCAACGGCGTCTCGCTCGACCAGGAGGTCGCCGCGCACGTCGGCGGCCACACGCGGTTCCCGTCGCTGGTGCTCGGCGGCGGCGACGCGGCCTGGAACCGCCGCGGGGTGCGGGTGCCGGCCCAGGCCCGGGCCACGCAGGTGTTCAAGCAGTTGTTCGTCCGCGGGACGCCGGACGAGGAGGCCCGCGAGCTGCGCCGCATCCGCGACGGGCGGAGCATCCTCGACGGGGTCCGCGAGCAGGTCGCCACGCTCAACACGAAGCTCGGCGGGGCCGACCGGGTGCGGCTCGAACAGTACCTGGCGTCGGTCCGCGAGGCCGAGCAGCGGCTGCAGCAGGACGAGACGTGGGTCAAGGCGCCCAAGCCCGAGGTGAAGCCCGCGGCCCCGGTCCAGGACTTCGGCGGCCCGCAGCTGCTCCAGCGGAGCCGCCAGTGGTTCGAGCTGGTGCGGCTCGCGCTGGCGACCGACTCGACCCGCGTGGTGTCGCTGCACCTGGGGTCGCAGGAGCGGCCCGAGATCGAGGGGGTCACGCTCCCGCACCACGACGCCTCGCACCACGGCCAGGAGCCGACCAAGCTCGAACAGCTCGCGCTCATCGAGGAGGCCGAGCTGAAGGTGTTCGGCGAGTTCCTCGACAAGATGAAGGCCGGCACCGAGGGGGGCGACACGCTCCTGGGCCGGACCGCGGTCGTGTACGCGAGCAACCTGGGCAACTCGTCGTCGCACGACAACACCAACCTCCCGGTGCTGCTCGCCGGGGGCGGGTTCAGGCACGCCGGGCACGTCGCGTTCGACCGGAAGAACAACACGCTCCTCTCGAACCTGTACGTCCGGGTGCTGCACCAGACGGGCATCGAGGCGAAGGCGTTCGGGGTGAGCACCGGCGTGGTGTCCGAGGTGTGACGCCGGGGCCCTCGTGGTCGCGTTCCGATGACCCCGCCGGCGACGGCCGGCACCCACTCGGCCCGGGTCACGGACCCGGTCACGGGGAACGCGACCGGGGGACCCGAGTGCCCCACCAACTCCAGCGGGCGTCGGCGTCTGGCTTTCCAGGCGCACTTCGTTTACCCTCACCATCGCGTCCCCTCTCCGGCACCACGGCCCGAGCACTCGTACGCCATGCCCCACGACGATGTCAGCGACGCCCTCGCCGATTGGCAGCGAAGGCATGCGAGCGGTGACCCCGTGACGCCGGAAGAGTTGTGCAAGGACACTCCCCAACTCCTCCCCGAACTCCGCGGCCGCATCGCTGCCGTCCGCGCCGCCGAGCAACTCGCGCAAACTCACACCGCCGGCACCGACGGGATCGGTGCCGGAGGCACGCTCAGCGACGGCCGCACCCCCGCGCCCACGTTCGGGGGTCTCACGGTGGTGCGGGTGATCGGCGAGGGCGGAATGGGTCGGGTTCTCGAGGCGCACGACGCGAAGCTCGGCCGCCGGGTCGCCGTCAAGGAGATGAGGCCGCAACTCGCCGCCGACGCCCACTCGCGAGAGCGGTTCCTCCGCGAGGCCCGCGCCGCGGCCGCCGTCCGGCACGACCACATCGTTCCCGTCTACCACGTCGGCGAGCGGGACGGTGCCCCGTTCCTCGTCATGCCGCTGCTCGAAGGCGAATCGCTCGCCGATCGGCTCGCGCGAGCGAACGGCCCGTTGCCGCCCGGCGAGGTCGCCCGGCTCGGTCGGGAAGCGGCGCTGGGGCTCGCCGCGGCGCACAAGGCCGGCCTCGTCCACCGCGACATCAAGCCCGCGAACCTCTGGCTCGAAGCGCCCCACGGGCGACTCCTGGTCCTCGACTTCGGACTGGCACGCTCGGTCGACGGCGTTGATGGCATGACCCTCGAGGGGTCCGTCCTGGGGACACCCGGCTATCTTGCCCCCGAGCAAGCCAACGGGTTGCCCGTGGACGGGCGGGCCGACCTGTTCAGCCTGGGCGTGACGCTCTACCAGGCGGCGACCGGCACGCGGCCGTTTCAGGGCCCGACGCTGACCGCGGTGCTGCGTGCGGTCGCGGAACACCACCCGCAACCGCCACACGAGGTGAACCTATCGGTGCCGGCGGTGCTGTCGGACCTCATCATGCGGTTGCTTGCGAAGAACCCCGTTGATCGCCCCGCGACAGCGA
This sequence comes from Gemmata sp., assembly GCF_051859125.1. Classification (NCBI taxonomy): domain Bacteria; kingdom Pseudomonadati; phylum Planctomycetota; class Planctomycetia; order Gemmatales; family Gemmataceae; genus Gemmata; species Gemmata sp. Next base: position 42,769 of record NZ_JBHYGG010000255.1, on the reverse strand, counting down.
CTGCGGTAGCGGAAGAACTCGCCTCTCCGCTGCCGTCCGATTCTCAGCGCGCGACCGCACTGTTCCCGACGCCCCCGCCGACCGCGACCGGCAAGCCTCGACGAATGGGGATCGTCGCGGGGATTGGGGTTGCCGCACTCGCACTGGTCGTCGCGATCTGGGTGCTCACCCGTCCGGGTACGCAGCCGGTCGCTGTCGACAAGGACTCACCGGTCGGTCCTGCTCTCACGCCCGTCCCGCCCCCGGTCCCGCCGGTCCGGTACCGTGGCAGCGTGGACGTGAAGGTGGAACGCGGGACGCGACTGGTGCGGTTGACCGAGCCGGGGGCGCTGCCGCTGCGTCCGCAGGACAAGTTCGTGATCGAGGGCCGCGTGGAACCGGCGGCGTACCTGTACCTGCTGTGGGTGGACCCCGAGCACGACGTGACGCCGGTGTACCCGTGGAACCCCGAGAAGGGGTGGGGCAGTCGGCCCGCGAAAGAAGTGCCCACCGTCCGGCTGCGGTTGCCGGCCGCGGGCGAGACGTATCGCGCCCCGAACTCGAAGCCCGGCGTGGCGACGATGGTGCTGTTCGCCCGCGCGACGCCGCTCGACGCCCCCGACGACGAGGTGCGGAAGTGGTTCGAAACGCTCCCCGAGTTGCCGCTGCCCGCGAGCGGGGAGGGCTCGGCCGTGTGGTTCGACGACTACACCGAGTGCGACGACCCGAACCGGCTGAGGACGTTCGAGAAAGTCGCCCAGGACGACCCGTTCGCCCGCTGGCAGGGTCAGTTGCGGAACTCGCTTGAGGGGAAGGCCGCATTCCAGTCCGCCGTGAGTTTCGCCCGCACGGGCAGAAAGTGAGCGCCCATGAATCGCCTCGTGATGTTCCTGCTCTGCGCCACCGCGTGCGTGCTGCTGTGCGCCCCCGCGAACGCCGACGACCCACCCAAGAAGCTCACGCCCGAGGAACGCAAGGCTCTGATTGCCAAGGTGGCCGAGTTGAGCAAAGCGGGTTTCAAGGCGCACCAGGCGGGCCAGGTCGCGGAGGGCACGAAGGCATTTCAGGATGCGCTCGCGATCACACGCCGTGGATATCCAAAGGCCGATTTCCCCGATGGACACACCAACCTCGCCGCCAGCCTGAACAACCTGGGTATCGTGCTTCACGGTCAGGGGAAACCAGCGGAGGCGGAGCCTCTCTACAAGGAGGCGCTTGAGATGCGACAACGTCTCTTCAAGGGCGACCACCCCCAAGTGGCCGCCAGTCTGAACGACCTGGGGGTGCTGCTCCAGGTTCAGGCAAAGCTGGCGGAGGCGGCGCCACTCCTCAGGGACGCACTTGCGATGCACAAGCGTCTGTTCAAGGGCGACCACCCCCAAGTGGTCAGCATCATGAATAACCTGGCGGCACTGCACAATGCTCAGGGGAAACCAGCGGAGGCGGAGCCTCTCTACAAGGAGGCACTTGAGATGCAAAAACGTCTCTTCAAGGGCGACCACCCCCAAGTGGCCGCCAACCTGAACGACCTGGGGGTACTGTTCCAGGTTCAGGGAAAGCTGGCGGAGGCGGAGCCGCTCCTCAGGGACGCACTCGCGATGCACGAGCGTCTGTTCAAGGGCGACCACCCCCAAGTGGCAGCCAGCCTGCAACGGCTGGGGGTGCTGCTCCAAGTTCAGGGAAAAGTAGCGGAGGCGGAGCAACTCCTCACGGACGCACTCGCGATGCACAAGCGTCTATTCAAGGGCGACCACCCTGACGTGGCCGATAGTATGATCAACCTCGGAGTGCACCACAATGTTCAGGGGAAGTGGGCGGAGGCGGAGCCGTTTTACAAGGACGCTCTCGCGATGCGGAAGCGTCTGTTCAAGGGCGACCACCCTGACGTAGCGGGCGACCTGAATAATTTGGCGAAACTGCTAAATGACCAAGGGAAGTCGGCGGAGGCGGAGCCGCTCCTCAGGGACGCACTCGGGATGTGCAAGCGTCTGTTCAAGGGCGACCACCCCCTGTTAGCCGCCAGCCTGTGCAACCTGGGGGCACTGCTCAGTGATCAGGAGAAGTTGGCAGAGGCGGAGTTGCTCTACAAAGAAGCACTCGACATGAACAAACGTCTGTTCAAGGGCGACCACCCCGAAGTGGCCGCCAGCCTGTGCAACCTGGGGGCACTGCTCAGTGATCAGGAGAAGTTGGCAGAGGCGGAGTTGCTCTACCAGGATTCGCTCGCGATGTGCAAGCGCTTGCACAAGGGAGACCACCTCCTCGTGGCCTCCACTCTGGGCAACTTGGCGTCACTGCACAACTCCCGGGGGAAGTGGGCAGAGGCGGAAAAGTTCCACCAGGATTCGCTCGCAATGTGCAAGCGTTTGTACAAGAGCGACCACCCCCTCGTGGCCACCAGTCTGGTCAACCTGGCGTCACTGCACAACTCCCGGGGGAGGTGGGCGGAGGCGGAAGGCCTTCTCCGCGAGAGTTTGGGGATCACCCGACGACTCGTCGCGACCTACGCATGCCAAAAGTCCGAAGGGGAGACGTTAACGTTGATTTCTTCGAGGGAGACCGCGCTCTCAGCGCTTCTCTCGAACGCACGGGGACAGGGATCACCGGCATCGACGGTGTACCCCGACGTGTGGCTCGAGAAGGGGGCAATCGCCCGCATCTTCGAGCAGCGTCAACTCCGGGCCCGCGCGGCCGCGACCGACCCGGCACTCGCCCTGCAACTCGCGGAACTGACCGACGCCCGTCGCCGTCGCGCCGAGTTGCTCCTCGCGCCCGCGACCAAGGACCCCGGCACCCTCACCAAACGCGCCGACGACCTGAAGGTGCTGGAGGCGAAGATTCGCGCGTTCGATGCGACACTTTCTCAGCGGCTGCCCGCGGCCGCCCGAACCGAGAAGCTCAACGCCGCCACGGTCGCCGACCTTCAGAAGGCCCTCCCCGCCGACGCCGCGGTCGTCGACTTCCTCCGCTACACGTTCTTCGAGTACGACAAGGACAAGCCCGGCAAGGCCGGCGAGAAGCGAACCGCACGCTACGTCGCGTTCGTCGTGACGGGGGACACGCTGGCGTGGGTCGATCTGGAGACGGCCGCCCAGATCGACGCGGCAGTGGGTGCGTGGCGTGGGGCCATCACCTCGGGCAAGGACATCCCCGCCGACGTCCCCGCGAAGGTCCGCGAACTCGTCTGGGCCAAGGTGCGGAAGGAGATCCCCGCGGGGGTCAAGACGCTGTACATCTGCCCGGACGAGGCTCTGTGCCGCGTCCCGTGGGTCGCGTTGCCCGGCGACAAGCCCGGCACGATCCTGCTCGAAGAGTACGCCATCGCGGCCATCCCGCACGCCCCGTTCCTGCTCGACAAGCTCTGGCCGCAGGACGCGCCGAGGAACCCGTCCGCGGCCGTGCTCGCGGTCGGCGGCGTGAAGTACGACGCGGAACTCACCTCACCCGTGCCGAACGCCATTGCGTCGCGCGGCGACCCGCTGCTCAAGCCCGGCGCCCAGCCGGGTTGGGGGTTCCTGCCCGGCACGGTCGCGGAGGTCAGCGGCGTCACCGCCGGCGCCGTGCGCAAGAAGTTCCCGGTGACCCGCATCGAGGGCGACGCCGCGACCCCCGCCGCGGTGCTGGCTGCGCTGCCGAAGGCGGGGCACGCCCACTTCGCCACGCACGGGTTCTTCTCCGACCCGACGTTCCGGTCCGTGTTCCAGCTCGACGAGAAGGACTTCGAGAAGTCGCTGCGGGGCGAGCGCATCGGGAGGGCCGCGAACAGCCCGCTGGTGATGACGGGGCTGGTGTTCGCCGGCGCGAACAACCCGAAGACGCCGGGCCGCGGCATCGTGACCGGCGAGGCCCTGGTCGATCTGGACCTGAGCGGGCTGGAACTCGCGGTGCTCAGCGCGTGTGAGACGGGCCTGGGCGACGTGGCGGGCGGTCAGGGCACGTTCGGGTTGCAGCGGGCGTTCCACTACGCCGGCGCGAGCAACGTCGTGGCGTCGCTGTGGAAGGTTCCCGACCAGCCCACGGCGGCGGTGATGGCCGAGTTCTACCGCAACCTGTGGGAAAAGAACCTGTCGCCCCTGGAGGCGTTGCGTCAGGCCCAACTGACGATCTACCGCAACCCCGGCAAGATCGGGGACCTCGCGGCGGGCTTCCGGGGGAAGTTCGAGGTCGTGCCGGGTGCCGCGGACGAGGGGCCGGTGACCACGGGCACCACGACCCACCCGCTCAAGTGGGCCGCGTTCTCGCTCTCGGGCCTGGGGCGGTAGCCGGGGAGGGGAACGAGCCGAGCGTGGTCGCCGGCGGGCACATGGCCGGCGCACATGGTTGTGCGGGCCATGTGCCCGTGCCGTCTCGTGCGACTGCAGCGGGCCGGACAGCCGTTCCCCCGGAGTAGCCCCGGCACCGGCGTGGAACCGGGCGACCACCTCGGCCTGTGGCCGGGCCGGCTGCACATCACGGAGCCGCGCCCCACCCGCCCCTGGGCTCCCGGACGCGGGCGCTTTCGGGGACGGTCAGTTCGAGTTGGTTCGGCCCCGGCTTCAACTCGGCCCGGACCTCGAACCGCAGGCACACCGGGACGCCCTGGGGGAACCGTTCGCTCGGCTCGCCTCTTCCGTCGATCCGCAACACCACCGGTCCGCTGGCCGCCCCCTGCCCGCCGTCCCGAGTGTCGAACCGGCCGTCGCGGATCGGGGCGTACCCCTGCGTCGCGGAAGGCGAATCGAGCGCCTCGATGGTCACGTACCCCGCCGGGATGGGCTTGTCCCCGATGCGGATCGTCCCGGACACCGGGTACTGGTCGGGGGTGCCGCCGCAGCCGGCGAGGGCCAGTGCTACGGGAACGAGCCACGCGGTTGTTCGTCGGGACACGGTGAATCCTCGGGTCAATGCGAAGGGGACGGTTCGTCACTCGGGGACCACTTCGCCCTCGGCGCGGCTGGCCATCGCCTTCAGGACGAGGATCGGCGTGGAGTTCGCCAGGAACCGGACCGAGCCGTCGCAGAACGCGAAGTTCGCGCCGCCCGTGTGGAGGCTCCCGAAGCTCACGTCGTTGAAGTTGAACGCCGACGAGTTGTACTCGCCCGCCGGGCTGTTGATCTCGGCGACCACGTTCTTCGTCGAGGCGCACCCGCGCGAGGCGGCCCCGAAGACGCCGAACGCGCACCCCCGCACCCACATGCGCTGCGCGTTGGTGTCCGACGTCTCGGCCGCGGTCCGGGTCGCGTACTCGCCGAACGCGAGCGTGGAACTGGTGCCGTCCGTGATCTCGCCGACGCGGCACCGCTTGTTCCAGCCCATCACGCCGAGCGCGGACGCGCCGCCCTGGAACGACGCGTCGTTCGTCTCGTACGCCGCCGGGGGGTAGGTCCCGCCGCCGAGCTTGGCCCCCTTCGGCCCCATCACCCCGTAGTAGTTCGTCGTCTGCTGGCGCACCCGCGGCTGGCCGGCGGCGACGAGCGTGTCTTCCGACGTGAGGAGACTCACCCGGGAGAGCGCGGTGGGGCACTGGTAGACCGGAACCGTGTTCACCGCGACGAGCTTGTTCGCCTGCGCGCTGAAGTTCATCTTCAGGTCGGCCGCGGCGTAGAGCGGCCCCTGTTCGATGTACGGGAGCAGGAAGACGTGAACGGACAGGCTCGGCGGGTTCAGGTTCGTGCCGCCGTCCGCGGGTCCGTCGCCGCCGGACGGGAACGCCTGCACCGCCGATTCGTGACTGTGCATCCCCAGCGCGAGCTGCTTCAGGTTGTTCTGGCACTTCATCCGCGCCGCCGCCTCCCGCACCTTCTGAACGGCCGGCAGCAGGAGCCCGATGAGTACGGCGATCATCGCGATCACCACGAGCAGTTCGATCAGCGTGAAGCCGGTGCGCCGCACCATTGGCCGTCTCCCGTTCCGCGAAGGCACCGCCGCCCACAACCGGGACGAGTACGCCCGGCGCCTTCGTGCGGCAGGTATCTGCCACGGCGGGGCGAATCTGCCATGAAGTCCCCGAGTAGAATTGGTGACTCGAAACTTCACGGGCCGCCGCCCGGTCCGCGCGAGAGAATCGGCCGCGGGCGGCATACTCGTGATTAGGACTTTGGCCCACGCAGGTGAGCGGCCATGAACCCCGGTGACGTTGCGGCGATCGTCCGCGCGGTGCTCCAAGGCGACCGCGACGCGTTCCACCGGCTGGTCGCCGCGTTCGGCCTGCCGCTGCGGAGCTACCTCGCCGGCCAGGTGTACCGCCTCGACGACGTGGACGACATCGCCCAGGAGGTGTTCATCACCGCGTACCGGAACCTCGACCGGTTCAGCCCCGACGGCAGCTTCGCGGCCTGGCTCCGGGGGATCGCGCGGAACGAGGTGCTGATGTACTTCCGGTCCGAGTCGCGCCGGGAGTCGCTCCTGGACCGGTTCCGGGGCGAGGTGGCGCAGGCCGTCGGGGTCGAGTTCGACCGGAGCACCGCCGAGGACCGCACCGAGGTGATCGAGCGGCTCCTCCACTGCGTCGCGCGGCTGCCCGAGCGGCTGCGGCGGGTCGTCCGGGCGGGCCTCGCCGGCACGAAGGCCGCGGCCCTGGCCGCCGAGCTGGGGACCAGCACCGCGGCCGTCTACAACCTCCACTACCGGGCCAACCAGTTGCTCCGAACCTGTCTCCAGAAGGAGCCCTCGTGACGCCCGAGACGCCCGAGGCGAACGAGCACGATCTCGCCGAACTGGTGGCGGCCTGGCTCGGCGCGCCGGTCCCCGACGACCGCCGGGCCGCGCTGCTCGCGCGGCTCGGCCGCGACCCGACCTTCCGGGCCGCCGCCGCCGAGCAGGTGCGGCTCCTGGGGATGCTCCAGGTCGTGCGGGCCGGTGCCCCGCGCTGGCTGCGGTTGGAGGACGAACTCGGGTGGAGCGCGGAGCCCCCGCCCGCGGCCCTCGGGGACGCGGTCGCCGCCAGGATCGCCCGGATGGAACTGGAGCCGCGGCCGCGGCCCGCCCGCAAGCGGACCCGGTGGGCCGCGGTCGCCGCCGCGGTCGCGGCAACGGTAATCGCGGCCGTGGCGCTCCTGACCGGCGGCCGGGCGACCGGACCCGCGGACCGGATCGCGGTGGTCGCCCACCTCGGCAACGCCGTGTGGGAGGGCGACGGCCCGGCCGAGCGCGCCGTCGTCGGGCCGGGCGTCCTCGCGCTCCGCACGGGCAGCGTGACCCTCGCGCTGTTCAACGGCGTCACCGTTCACATGGAAGGGCCGGCCCGGTTCGAACTCCAGTCGCTGGACCGGGTGTACTGCCGCAGCGGGAAGTTCCGGATCAACTCGCCGGCCGAGGCGCACGGGTTCGTCGTGGCGGCGAACCGAACCGAGTTCAGCTCGGCGGCCGAGTTCGCGCTAACCGTGGACGGGGCCGGGACCGCGTCGGTCGCGGTCGCCGATGGCCGGACCAACGTGTGCCTCCTGAACCGGAGCGGACGAACGATCCGCACGGAAGCGCTGTTCGGCGGCCAGGCGGCGCTGGTCGCCGACGGCACCCTCCAGCCGCTCGCCGCGCCCCAGCCCGAGGGGCGGTTCATCGGCGCGATCCCGGTGATCGCGTCGCCGCTCCCGCTGTCCCCGACCTACGCCCAGACGGTCCTCGCCGCCCGGCCCGCCGCGTACTGGCGGTTCGAGTCCGCCGCGGACCGGGCGGTCGGCAACGAGGTCGCGGGGGGGCCGCCCCTGCGCATCGTCGGCGACGCGGCCCTCGGCGAGCGCGCCGACGGGAACCGCGGCCTCTCGCTCCCGCACCCGACCGAGGAGGTGCTGCACGGCGCGATCACGGAAGGGGCGTGGGCCCCGCGCGGCCGCGAGTACACGGTCGAGTGCTGGGCGATGCCGCGCCTGGTGCGGCAGGCCTCGGTGCTGGGCATGGTCGCGGCGGAGGGCGGGAACAACACCGCGTCCGACCGGCACGGACTGCTGCTCGAACTGACCGGCCAGCCGTCGCCGTACCGCCACCCCTCTCGTACCGTCCGGGCGCTGCACCGCCTCCCGGCGGGCAAGGGCCGCGGCGTGAACCTGTTCGCCCCCGGCCAGTACCTGCCGTACTCGTGGCAGCACCTCGTGCTGCGGCAGTCGGGCCCCCGCCTCGAACTGTACGTCAACGGTGAACTGGCCGGGCTCGGCGCGCCCAGCGACGACGGCCCGTTCCCGCGGTGCCGGATCGTCCTCGGCGCGCTGCACGCGAGCCAGGACGGGAACACGTTCAGCGGCCGCCCGTTCGTGGGCGCGATCGACGAGGTCGCGGTGTACGACCACGCCCTCGCGCCCGAGGAGATCGCCCGCCACCACGCGCTCGGGTCCGGGAGCGGCCCGCAGTGAGCGGCGCGCCCGGTGTCCTGGACCGCGCACACCTAACCGATGGACGAGACATGTTCGAGACGGATCGCCGGGCCTTCCTCACACGGGCCGCGCTCGCACCGCTCGCACCGCTCGGTGCCGCCCTCGCCCGGGGCGACGCACCGGACCCCTACGCGGACGCCAGGCTGATCGACGGCGAGCCGCCCGCGCCCGCGGCCGGCTCGTTCACCGTCGCGGTCCTCCCCGACACGCAGCACTACAGCGAGAAGTACCCGGCCACGTTCCTCGCACAGACGGACTGGATCGCGAAGGAGCGGAAGAGCCGGAACATCGCGTTCGCCCTTCACCTGGGCGACGTGACGAACCGGAACACGGCGGCCGAGTGGCGGACCGCGGCCGGGGCGCTGGCCGCGCTGGACGAGGGCGGCGTCCCCTACGCCTTCTGCCCCGGCAACCACGACTACAGCGAGGGCGGGCTCTGCAAGGACCGCACGACGCTCCTCAACGAGCACCTGCCGGTGAAGCTGTTCAAGTCCCGGCCGACGTTCGGGGGGACCTACGACAAGGAACCGGACCGGATGGAGAACAGCTTCCACCTGTTCACCGCTGGCGGCCGGGACTTCCTGGTCCTGGCGCTGGAGTTCGGGCCGCGCGCCGACGTCCTCCGCTGGGCCAACGCGGTCGCCCGACAGCACGCAACGCGCGAGACGATCCTCATCACCCACGCGCTGATCTTCCACGACGACACGCGGTACAACTGGAAGAAGTTCGGCACCGAGCAGCGCTGGAACCCGCACGCCTACCCGGTCGCGAAGGCCACGGCCGACGACGTGTCGGACGGCGAGGAACTGTGGGACCGGCTCGTCTCGAAGCACGAGAACTTCGTCCTGACGCTCAACGGGCACGTCCTGGTCGACGGCCTCGGCCGCGTGACGACAGCGACCCCGGGGGGCCGGGCGGTCCCGCAGGTGCTGGTGAACTTCCAGATGCGGCCGAAGGGCGGCGACGGGTGGCTGCGGCTGCTCGAGTTCAAGGCGGACAAGAAGACGGTCGAGGTGGTCGACTACTCGCCGGTGCGGAAGCAGCGGAACGAGTCCCCGCAGAACCGCTTCACCCTCGAACTCGCCGCGGTCGCCCCACCGGCGAAGAAGTAACCGATCCCCGCGAACCGGGCCGCCGCCCGGTTCCCACACGTTCCCACACGAGAGCGCGACACCGATGCCGACCGCTGCCGACTTCCGCGCCGCCGTTCGCCGCGAGGGCGGCCTGAGCCGGAGACTCTTCCTGGCCTCCGGCGCGACCCTCTCGGCGCTCGTCTCGCACGCGCAGCACGGCTCCGCGACCGCCCCGAAGGTCGCGTTCCCGGCCGACCCGTTCACGCTCGGGGTCGCGTCCGGCGACCCGCTGCCGGAGGGCTTCGTGATCTGGACCCGGCTGGCACCCAAGCCGCTCCAGCCGGACGGCGGCATGCCGCCGGAGGCGGTCGAGGTGCGGTGGGAACTCGCCGACGACGAGCAGTTCAAGACGCGGATCGCCTCCGGGGCCGCGGTCGCGACCCCGCAACTCGGGCACTCGGTTCACGTCGAGGTGGACGGCCTGAAGCCGGACCGCTGGTACTTCTACCGCTTCCTCGCCGGGGACGCGACCAGTGCGGTCGGGCGCGCCCGCACGGCCCCGGCCCCGGCGGCCGCCCCGGAGAAGTTGCGGTTCGCGTTCGCCTCCTGCCAGCACTACGAGTACGGCCTGTTCACCGCCTACGAGCAGATGGCGAAGGACGACCTCGACCTGGTGTTCTTCCTCGGCGACTACATCTACGAGCGCGAGGGGAAGGACAAGTTCTTCCGCAAGCACCCGACGGGGAAACTGTTCACCCTCGCCGACTACCGGTGCCGGCACGCGCTGTACCGGTCCGACCCGCTGCTCCAGCGCGCCCACGCCCGGTGCCCGTGGGTGGTCACGTGGGACGACCACGAGGTGGAGAACAACTACGCCTCCGCCGCCTCCGAGCGCGCGGGCGCGGACCCCGCGGAGGTGCTCGAGATGCGCGCCGCGGCCTACCAGGCGTATTACGAGATGATGCCCCTGCGGAAGCGCTCGGTGCCCCGCGGGCCGGACATGAAGCTGTACCGCACGCAGGGCTTCGGCCGGCTCGCGTCGTTCCAGGTGCTCGACACGCGACAGTACCGCACCCGGCAGCCCAACGGGACGAAGCCGGGCGACATCAACGACGACGCGCTGAGCCCGAAGAACACCATGCTCGGGGCGCACCAGGCCGGCTGGCTGAAGGGGGCGCTGCTGAAGTCGACCGCCACGTGGAACGTGCTCGCGCAGCAGGTCATGATGGGAATGGTGGACCGGTCGGCGGGCGACGACAAGCGGTACTCGATGGACCAGTGGCCGGGGTACGCCAGCGAGCGGATGGCGCTCGTGCGGTTCCTCGCCGAGCGGCGCGTGCCCAACCCCGTCGTGCTGACCGGCGACATCCACTCGAACTGGGTGAGCGACCTCCGCGTGGACGACCGGAAGCCGGAGACCCCCGTCGTCGCCACCGAGTTCGTGGGGACGAGCGTCACCAGCGGCGGGAACGGGCTGGACAAGCCGAAGGACCTCGACGCGCTCGCCGCGAAGAACCCGTGCGTGCGCTTCCACAACCGGCAGCGCGGCTACGTCCGCTGCACGGTCACGCCGAAGGAGTGGAGGAGCGACTTCATGGTGGTCGCGGACGTCACCCGCCCCGGCGTGCCGGCGGCGCTCCGGGCGGCGTTCGCGGTCGAGGCGGGCACGGCCGGTGCCCGTCCCGTCGTGGGGTAAGTGGTGCCGAATCTCGTGGGTCAGAACGGCACGTCCCGTAGAAGGGTTCACTCCCGGCCGCGTGCGTCTCCCTCGGCAGCGAATTTCGGGGCGGCTGAGTTCAGGCAGTACCACGGTCAGGACCGCCGCTGGCCGGGAGCGAGTTGCCCGGTCGCCGGCCCCGTCGGTAGTGAGTCGCCCGAGCCGCGGACTGTCCGTACCTCCCCGGTTGCTGGAAGACGCCGCCCGGCGGTCCACGGGTTCGGCCAACTCACGGCCGGGGTGGCCCGCAAGACCGCCGCCGGGAAGTCGTTGGCCGTCGCGGGACTCGACCCGGCCGAAGGCGTGCCGCGGAACGTGCAAGGCGCCCGGGCCGCCCGTGGGGTGCTCCCGCCGGACCGACCCCGGCGCACGGAACCACGACTGCCTGACGCGCGAGCACCTCCGGGTGCGGGGCTACGAGCGCCACAAGTCGGAGCGTTGGCCGGGGCGGGAGGGCCGGCCGAGCCGGCCTGATGAGCCACGCACGCACCCCCGCGGCCCCGCCCGCTCGAGTGGGTGCGGGTGCAAGCACTCCGTTGATTTGGTAGTGTCGGCGAGCCGCTTTGGTACGAAGTCAACAACGCACCGGACCGCCGCTACCGCGCGCCGACCGCCTTCAGCACGTCGTCCACCTTCGACCGGTCGCCGTGAGTCGTACTCACCTTGGCGAATGTGACCTTGCGCTTCGAGTCGAGCGCGAACGTCGACGGGTACGCCGTCTCGCTCCTGGCGTCCCACCGCAGACCGTACGCGTTCGTGAACGCGTAGTCCGGGTCGGTCACCAACGTGAAGTGTGCCGGGTAGTCCTTGCCCTTCACGAACTCGGCGGCCTTCTCCTTCAGCTTGTCGGCCGGGCCGGGGTAGACCAGCACCACCTGCGTCCCGGCCTTCTTGAACTCGTCCGCCTTGCCCAGCAGTCCGCCGACCTGCGCGGTACAGAGCGGGCACTGGTACCCGGGGTACCCGCGGAGCACCACGAGCACCACCGGCCCGGCGTCCGTCAGCTTCGACAGCTTGACCGTTTCGCCGCCGATCGCAGTCAGCTCGAAGTCCTTCGCTTCCTCGCCGACCTTCGGGCCGGGCGCGGCCTTCGGTTGCGGCTGCCCCGGGAGCGGGGCGGCCGCCGTGCAGCCCGCGAGGGTCGCCGCCACGAGCGCCGCAGCGACGGCCACGCGGGCGGCGGTGAACGGGAACGGGGTCGTCATCGGCAGGTCTCCTCGTCACGGGGCCGCGGCGGGCACCACGCCCGCGAGGCAGGGGTGTTGATGCCGCCGCGGGCCGGCGGGTTACAGGGAAACCGCGACCCGAACCGCACGGCTCGACGCCCGAAGGCGGTCAGTCGGCGAGCGGGTCGGCCACCCGGTCGCGGTAGTGCGCACGGACCAGTGCCAGCACGTCGCGGAGGGGGGTCGGGCGGTGCCCGCGGCGCTGGTTCTCGCGCCCGATGCGGAACAGGATCGCCAACTGCGCGAACAGCGTCCGGTAGGCGCGCCACAGCGGCCACGACGGGTCGTACAGGTTGGTCGATTCCGAGGTCGCGCCGTTCAGTTCGATGACCGCGAACCCGCGGCCCGCACGGAACTCCTCCTCGCTCGAAAACCGCACGTCGAACCGGCCAATGTGGAACCCCTCGAACGACCTCGCGATCGCGTCGATCGTTCGCTCGAGTTCGGGCGTGACGAGGTGCGCGCCGTCGCGGAACAGCGTACCCTGGCAGTGGTTCCCGGCCAGCGCCAGCGGGAACCGCTCGCCGCCGGCGAGCACGCGGGTCGCTTCGTTCGCGTGGCGGGTCAGGAACGTGACCGCTTGCATCCGGTACCGAGGGTGCGCCCAGATCAGCTCTTCGACCGTGGACCGGCCGTCCCCGACCAGCACCGGGAACACCTTGTCGGTGACCGAGAAGATGTGCCCGGTCGCTTCCCCCGGCACCCGGTAGTAGAAGACGCCGGCCTCGAACGGCCCCGGGTGGTGCGGCTGCGCGATCACCGGGTCCGGGTTCGCGCGCAGGTACTTTTCAACCGCGGCCGCGTCGCGACACATCTTCACGCCCGCGCCGCGCTGCCCCGCGTCTGGCTTGAGAACGAGCGGGTACGCCCACCCGCGCTCGGCGACCGCCGCAAGGGCCGATCGCACCCGCGGGCCGGTGTCGCCCGCCGGGATCAGGAGCGTGGGCACGGTCCACTCCCGGGGCAGCCGCGCCAGGATGTCGGCCTTCGACTCGCCGACCACGCCGCCCGCCGGGATGCCGGGGTTGGCCGCGGTCCACACGGTCGGCCCGCGGTACCGGACCGAGAGCCACGCGTACCACGGCACGGCCGGCAGGTAGAACGCCCACGCCGGCCAGAACTCCCACCGCCACAGTTTCGAGACGCCGGCCGCCAGCGCCGCGCGCCCGACGGGCGTGCCGAACTTCGGGAGCACCCGCAGGCCGAAGAACACCGCCGCGACGACCGCCGGGAGCAGAACCCAGCCGACCCGCGACGCCCGCACGAGCGGCCCGACGACGGCGTCGCCCAGCAGCGCGACCGTCACCACCAGGACCGGGGTCCAGACGAGCGCCGCGACGAGCGCCCACCCGAGTAACCGGTACCAGCAGGCACCCAGAATGCCGGCGGCGAGGAACAGCGGCACCCGAGTGCCCGGCAGGAACCGCGACACCACCGCCGCGCGCCCGCCGTGCCGGCACAGCAACCCCTCGACCTCGGCCAACCGCCCCGCGGGCAGGAGCCGGCGCGTCCACCGCCACCGGAGCGCCCCGCTCCCGGCGGTCCGGCCGACCGCCCACACCCCGAAGTCCCCGGCGACGATGCCCACGAAGCAGCCGCCGAGGCCCACCGGCCAGGTCACCTGGCCGGTGCCGAGCAGCAGCCCGACCGCGACGCACGTCAGGTCTTCCGACACGAACGTGGCGAACACGATCCCGAGGAACACCGCAAGCGGGGCCGCCATTGCCGGGTCGAACGGGAGTCCGAGCGTCATTACGGGCACTCCACCGCGAGCGGGAGCGCGAGGGCCACGGCGTCCGACGGCGCGTCGGGTGCGCCGGGGTGGTAGGTGAACGTCGCCACCCCGGCGCGGAGGTCGATCACGGAGCGGCTCACGGTGCGGGCGCCGGCCCGGACCAGGTTCACGCTCAGGTGCTCGCGCCCGGGCCAGCGGGAGCGGTGGAACCAGTCCTGTGCCCGGTCCCACTGCGCCGGCGGCGCGGAGAACAACTCGTCGAACAGCGCCCGGCGGGGCGCGTCCGCCAGCGCGTCGCCGAGGCCCGACGACGTGTACATGTGCGGGGACGTGCCGAGCAGGTGCGAGGCGACCATCGGGTCGCGCCCGTCCCACCGTACGTCGGCCAGGACGCCGCACCCCAGCACGACCAGCCGGAACGGGGCGAAGTCGCCGTACCCCAGCGACTGTTCGAGGGCGGCGAGGGCCGCGGCCGGCGAGTCGCAGTGGAGGAGCGCGGGGATCACCTCGCCCCGGCTCCGCGCGGCCGGCCCGGCGGCCGGGGGCGACGGGTTCACGTTCAGCAGCGCGAGAACCAACCCGGCGTCGTTCACCGCCAGCCAGGTGCCCCCGGACGGCGGGTCGAGCGGCAGCACCGCGGCCCGGCTCCCGAACCGCCGGACCCGTGGGGGCAGCCCGGCCGCACGGGTCGGCGACTCGTCCCGGTTGAACTCGACCCGCACCACATCAGCGGTGAGCGGGACGATGCTCAGCGTACACACGTGCGCCTCCGCCTGTCGGCGATCGTCGAAGGGGCGTACCCGAAGTCGGCGGCCGCGGCGGCACCGATCACCTTCAACATAACGCGGATGAGGGCGTTGTGGTGGACCGTGTGGCCGGCGACGAACGCCACCTCCCGCTCCGCGCTGGTCGCGGCGACGACCGGCGGAAGGTCGGGCGCGACCAGGGCCGAGAGCGTCACGGTTCCGGGAACGTCCGCCCACGGGAACGCCGCCAGTTCGCGCTCGAGCCGCAGGATCTCGCCCAGGGCCGCGGCACGGTCCCGCTCGACGGCGGTGCCGCGGTCCCGGTGGTCGTAGCACACCGCGCCGCCCGGGAGCCCGCGGAGCAGCGCCGCGACGTGGTCCAGGTTGTGCCGCACGTGCCCGCCGATGCCGCTCTCCACGGCCCCGACCGGTGCCCGCGCGTACTGCTCGTCGGTCAGCGACTCGATCAGGTCGGACAGTTGGCGCAGCAGCCCCACGAGCGGGCGAACGGCCCCGGGCTCGGGCGGGCGGGCGGGTTCGATCACGGCATCGCCTCCGAACGGTGCGGGGTGTCGCAGCGTACCGCGCGTACGGATACGATGCCGCCAGCCCCGACCCGGTTACACGCAGGGGACCGATGCCAGACCCCGTTGAACCCGCGGACCGCGCCGAACTCGCCGCGCTGCGCGCCATCGTCGAGGGCACCGCCCGGCACACCGGCGAAGCGTTCTTCCGCTCGCTCGTGCGGAACCTGAGCGCCGCGACCGGCGTGCCGAACGCGTTCGTCGCCGAGTTCGCCGGGGTGAAGACCCGCGTCCGCACGCTGGCCCTCTGGAGGGCCGGGGCGGTGCTGCCCAACGACGAGTGGGACCTGTCCGGCACCCCGTGCGAGGACGTGCTGAACGGGAACACCTGCCACCACCCGATGGGCGTGCGGCACAAGTTCCCGACCGACCCCGGGTCCGCGGACGTGGAGAGCTACCTCGGGGTCCCGCTCCGCGACGCGACCGGGGACGTGCTCGGGCACCTCGCAGTGTTCGACACCCGGCCGATGCCCGCGGAGCCGCGGCTCCTGTACACGTTCCAGATCTTCGCCGCCCGCGCCGCGGCCGAACTCGACCGGCTCCGCACGGACCGGATGCTCCGCGAGAGCGAGGCCCGGTTCCGCGACCTGTTCGAGGAGGCGCCGATCGCGTACGTCCACGAGGACCTGCAATCGCGGTTCATCAGCGCCAACCGCACGGCGCTGCGGGTCCTCGGGCTCACGCCCGGGGAGGTCGCCGGCACGGTCGGGACGTCGCTGGTGCCGGACACCCCGGACGCGCAGCGGCGGGTGAGGGAGGCGTTCGCGTCGATCGGCACCGGCACCGACCCGGGCGGCGTGGTGCTCGAACTCCGCCGCAGGGACGACGGCCGGCCCATCTGGGTCAGGTGGTGGTCGCGGCCCGACCCCGGCGGCGCGTTCACGCGCACGATGTTCATCGACGTCACCGAGAGCGTGCTGCTGGAGCGCGAGCGGGCGCGGCTCCTGCAGCAGAACGTCTACCTCCAGGAGGAGATCAAGTCGGCGCACAACTTCGACGAGATCGTGGGGCAGAGCCCCGCGCTCGTGGCGGTGCTGCAGCGCGTCGCCCGGGTCGCCGCGACCGACGCCACCGTGCTCATCACCGGCGAGACCGGGACCGGCAAGGAACTCGTCGCGCGGGCGATCCACTCGGCCGGCCCGCGGAGGGGGAAGCCGCTCATCAAGCTGAACTGCGCCGCGCTCCCGGCGGGCCTGGTGGAGAGCGAACTGTTCGGCCACGAGAAGGGGGCGTTCACCGGCGCGGTCGCGCGCAAGCCGGGGCGGTTCGAGCTGGCCGATGGCGGCACGCTGTTCCTGGACGAGGTCGGCGAGTTGCCGCCCGAGACGCAGGCCAAGTTGCTCCGCGTGCTCCAGGAGCGCGAGTTCGAGCGGGTCGGCGGAACGGTGCCGGTGAAGGTGGACGTGCGGGTGATCGCCGCGACCAACCGCGCCCTCGCGGAGATGGCCGCGGCGGGGACGTTCCGCGGGGACCTGTTCTACCGGTTGAACGTGTTCCCGGTCCGGCTCCCGCCGCTCCGCGAGCGGCCCGGCGACATCCCACTCCTGGTGCGGTTCTTCCTGGCCCGGTTCGCCGGCCGCCTCGGCGCGCGGGTCGAGCGCGTTAGCCCGGACACGCTCGCCCTGCTGACCGCGTACCGGTGGCCCGGGAACATCCGCGAACTCGAGAACGTGATCGAGCGCGCGGTGATCCTCTCGGACGGCCCGGACCTGGAGATCGACCCCGAGGTGCTGCCGGTCGCGGCCCCGCTCGCCGACTCGGACCCCTCGGTCCCGGGCGGCACGCGCCTTGCCGACGTCGAGAGGGGTCACATCCTCGGTGTTCTGAACCAGGCGGGGTGGGTGATCGAAGGCCCGAACGGTGCCGCGAAGGTACTCGGCCTGCACCCGAACACGCTCCGCAGCCGCATGAAGAAGCTCGACATCGCGCGGCCCGACACCAGCGGGTCGTAGCCGTCCGCCCACGACATGTCGTGGGTGCCACGACGGGTCGTGGGCGTCCGCAGCGCGGCGGGGCAAGGGGCGGGCACCGCGGCCGCCCGAATTCGCGACGCGAACCCGCCGCGCCGTAAGCGCTTCCGTCGCCTCCCGCCGGCCGGTTCGCCCCCCGGCACGGCCCTCGCTATGGCCCCGGTGACCCCACCAGGAGCCGAGCATGTCCGCGTTCGACGAAGCCGCGTTGATCGTCCGCCTGCGGGCCGGCGACAGCGCCGCGTACGATCAGTTGTTCCGCACCCACTCCGGCGCGATGACGGCCGCGGCCCGGCGGTTCTTCGGCGACACCGAAGACGCGGCCGAGGCGGTCCAGGACGCGTTCGTGGCCGCGTTCCGGGCGATGGCCGCGTTCGAGGGGGCGGCCAAACTGAGCACCTGGCTGCACCGGATCACGGTGAACGCCTGCCTCCTGAATCTCCGCCGCCGCAAGCGGTCGCGTCTCGTTCCGCTGGAGGAGGGCACCGCCACGAGCGCACCGGGGTGCGACAGTGCGGTGTCGCAGGCCGAGACCTGCACCCGCGTCCGCGAGGGTGTGGACCAACTCCCGGAGGCGTACCGCGACGTGATCCGGTTCCGCGACCTGGAAGGGCTGAGCACGGAGGAAACCGCCGCCCGGCTCGGGGTAAAGAGCGGTGCCGTGAAGACGCGCCTGCACCGCGCCCGCCAGGCGCTCAAGACCGTTCTGGAGCCGCACCTCGCGAACGCGGTGTAGCCCCGCGGCCCGTCAGGCCGCCACGGACCCCCGCCCCCGGACACGATCGAGCAACGGCAACTGCCTCCAGCGCACGGCCAGCACGACGAGTGACCCGGCGGCGACGGTGACCGCCAGCGCGAACAGCAGCCCGCCGTCCCCCTCGCCGGTCGCCGGGTCCTTCACCTCGATGCCGAGGGCGGTGAGGTGCGTGAAGATCGCCCCGCTGATGACGGCCAGCGCCAGCACCGCGCCGACCGCGGCCGTGCGCGGGACCAGCAGCAGCGCGACGCACGCGAGTTCCGCGAGCCCGATCAGGGTCGCGGCCGGGCGGCCGCCGCGGCCCTCGAAGATGTACTGCGTTTCCGGCGGGTAGGTGAACTTGAAGAACAGTGTCTGCGCCAGGACCGCGGCCACTATGACCTGGGCCGCCCATGCGACCGTAGCCGCGGGCCGGGCCGCCCGACCCGCGACGGTGTGGGCGGCGTGCGGGGTCTGTTCAGCGGACATTCGGTGGTCGCTCCCAGCAGTGTTGGCGTCCCAGATCGGGCCGCGGCTACACCCTCTGATGTCTGGCGGCCCGCGCCGGTTACAGGCCCGCTACCGGCGCGGAATCGACCGCACCCCGGCGCGAGCGCGACTCGACGGACGGTCCATTCGCGCCGTCTATTGAGGTGCGGGGGTGCTACACCGACTTCAGCCCTAGCATCTTCGCGTAGATGGTCAGGTTCTCGCGGAACCCCGGGCGGCGGCCCGGTGCGGCGTTGTGGTGCATGAGAATGAACGTCGCGTCGTCGTCAACCGCACGCCCGCCGCGGAAGGCGTCCAGCGCGGCCACGAGCGCGTCCGGGACGGTCGTCGGGTCGGTGGTATCGAGTGCCGCGACGAGGGCGAGCAGCCCCTCCTCTCCGAGTTGAACGCCATCGGGGCTCTCCCCCTCGGTCAGCGCGTCCGTGTACAGGAGGAACAGGTCGCCGGGCTGGAGAACGATTTCGTGCCGCGTGTACGCCATCTCGGCGACGATCCCGAGGGGCAGGTCCTCGAGCGCGGCGGACGCGGGACCGTCGGGCTTGAGCACCGACCACGCCCCGGTCGCGGCCCTGCGCCAGAGCGGGCGCGGGTGCCCGGCGTTGGACACCGTCAGCGTGTCGTCGTCGGTGAGGTAGGTGGCGACGACCGCGGTGGCGAACCGGTTCATCTTTGCCAACTCGCCGAACTCGCGGTTCAGCGCCCCCACGAGCCGCGCCTGGTTCCGGCGGTTGATGTTCCGCCGCATCAGCCCGCGGAGCGAGTGCGCCAGGTCGGCGACGGACGCCCCGTGGCCGCAGATGTCCGCGAGGATGAGCCGGGTGATGGACCCGCCGCCGCACAGCGAGGCGTAGTACACGTCCCCGCCGTGGGTCGCCCGATCGTGCGGCCGGCTGTACACCCACACGTCCAACCCGGGGGTCGAGATGGACCGCTCCGCCGCCCGGCTCCCGCCCCAGATCTCCATGCACTGGAGCGTTCGGGCCGGGGTCGGGTGCGGGGTGGTCATCGCGTGCTCCGGTCTCGCTGGGGGCCACGGGTCGGCGCGCCGACCCGCCGACCCGCTCCCCGTTGGATGCGCGGGCACCGGCCGGGTTACACCGGCACCGCGTAACTCCGTGCGCGGCGCTCGCATCAGAACACAGACCAGTGTGACGCGCAGCCCTTACCGCGGAGACCTCACATGAGCGAACCCGATCGCCCCCGCACCACCCGGCGACGCTTCCTCGCCGGGGTCGCCGCCGGTGCGGCCGGTGCGGCGGTCGCGTACCGCGCGCTGCGGAACAACCCGATTCCTCAACCGACCCCAGGGGGCACCGACGTGACCGCCGAACCGAACCCGCGCCTCTTCAGCTTCGTGGGCGGCCCCACGGGTGCCTGGCGCGTCACGCTCATCAAGCCGTACCTCGGAGAGCCGCTCCCGAGCGTGGAGCGGCTGGACATGGTCAACCGGAACGTTCTCACCCACCCGGCCGGTGCGGGGGCGGGGTGGGTGCTGCGCGGGGTCACCAGCAACGAGCGGTACGCCACCCGACCCGAGAAGACCGAACTCGCGGCCAAGCAGGTCGGCCTGGGGCGGCCGACCGCGACCCACGCCGCGCTGATCCCCATCCGCAAGAACGCGGCGTGGTGGGCGCTCACCCAGGACGAGCGCCGGGCCGTCTTCGAGGACACGTCGCACCACGTGAGGACCGGGCTCCGGTACCTCCCGGCCGTCGCCCGCCGCCTGCACCACTGCCGCGACCTCGGCGAGGCGGAGCCGTTCGACTTCGTCACGCTCTTCGACTACGCCGGGGCCGACGCGCCCGCGTTCGAGCAGATGGTGGCCGAGCTGCGGGCGTCGGAGGAGTGGAAGTACGTCGAGCGCGAGGTGGACGTCCGACTCGTTCGCGACGGCGGCTGACCGTGGTCGCTTCCGGTCGGACTGCTTCGCACCGGGGAGGTTTGTGTGATGGAGGGGACCGGTCACAGCGCCGCGGTTCTGATCGCCGAGGACGACCCGAAGACCGGTGCGGGGTCGCCACCTACACGAACGCGGGGGTATCACACCCGCACCTCACACGACGGTCGGGAGGCGCTCGACGTGGCCCGTGCCGAGGCCCCGGCCTTGGTCGTTTTGGACCACCTACTCTTCGGGGCCGACGGGTGGGTGGTGAGCAGGACCCTGTGCCGCGATCCCGGTGTGCCGATCCTGATCCTCCCCGACCGGCCGGAAGAGCTGGCCGCCAGAGCGGACTGACCCTCGCGGACGGGCCGTGTACCGCATCCGCACGCGCAAGGACTGGAAGCACGTCGCGCAAGTGGCCCGGACCGTTCCGCAGGAAGCGGCAATTCGTCGGTTCCATTTCGAGACCAATCGCAGCAGCCGAGGAGGTTCGATGTTCGACCTCATCGACGCACACATCCCGTCGGACCTGCGTGGCCGCACAACCGGCGCGACCGGTTCGTCTCCCGCAGATCCCCACGACTCGTCGGTCCGGCCCGTCGACGCCGGGTTTGGTGCGTGGCACGATACCCGTACGGACCGCACGGTCGCTACGGGCAGCCGCGTCACGCACCCTCACCGGGGCCGCCTCGTGCCGCTCCCCGCCCGCCCCGTGGTCCGCGAGGTTCTCGCCGACGGCCTCGATCAGCCGACCCCGGACGTCGTCCGCCGCGCCCGGGCCCGCGGGGTGACCGCCTCGGAGCGGTCGCCCCGCGGGGCCGTGTACGAGGTTCGGGCCTAACTCCACAAGCCGAAGGCCGACACGGTCGCGGCGGCCGCCGACCCGGCGCCGGTCCTGGCCAACGTGGCGATGGTGAACACGGTGGTCACCGCGGCCGGCGGCGTCGAGCCGGCGCGCAAGGTGGCCGAGGCCGTCCGCGCGTGCGGCGGCGTGGATGCGTTCCTGCTGCACCTCGATACCGTGGCCCAGGTCCGCGGCTCGTCCTCGCGAGGGCGGGTATCCCCAGCCGGTGGGCAGTTTTCCCTCTGGGGACCGGCCACCGGCACGTGGCCGAGGCGGGTCAACGCCTCGCCCGCCCGCTCCGCGAAGTCCGCGTCCTCGACACAGGCCAGGACGAACGCGGCCGCGGCGCGTCGCTCGCTCGCTCGCTCGCGCCGTGGCAGCCGTCGAGCTCTGTCGTCAGGAGTTTCTTCAACGCTTCGTTCATCGTCTCCATCGCCCCCAGTGGAGATGTCGGGTTTGTCTTCATTCGGGTCGCGGTGAGGAGCGGCCGCTCCCGCCACTCAAGGCCAAGCCCGCTTCGGCTCGCTCGCCGCTGTCACCCGGAGGGCCCGCAACAGCCCCAAGGTGCCGACGGCCGTGGGAACCTTCGACCTCCGTCGCCGCTTGGACCCGTCGTACTCGGCACGGCCGCCGCTCTCGGGCGCTGACTGGATTGCCCGCTCTTCGAGGACGGCGGTCGCTGGGGAACCTGCTGGTGGCGACCAGCCCAGATTCGCAGTTGGCGGACGGGCACCGTGGGATGGAGGTCCGGTGCCCGGCGCCGGAGGACGCGCTCCGAATGGGGCACGAGATGGCGTCCCACGCCCGTGAGTTGACCGAGGAGTCGCACGGGAAGAACGCGCTGGACCCGGCGGTAATGACCGGCTGTCGGAAAACCACCTCCCCTCGGTCACGACGGACGGTCGAAAAAAAATGGCGAAGTTGTGCCCGGGGGAGAACAATAGGGTGCGTCAAATCACGACACGACAACGACGGGTCCCCGGACCGGAGCGGCTGTGAGTCGCCACGACTTGGCACCACTGATTCGGACCGTTTGTCAGGCCGCCCAGGCCGGGGATGACCGGTCGGCGGACGGGCGGCTCCTGCGGCAGTACGTCGGGGACGGGGACCGGGACGCCCTCGCGGCCTTGGTCCACCGGCACTCCGGCATGGTGTGGAACGTGTGCCTCCGCCGGACCGGCGACCGGGCCGTGGCCGAAGACGCCTTCCAGGCCGTCTTCCTCGCCCTGGTCCGGTCGGCCGGGCAGATCCGCGACCCGGACGGGGTCGGGGGGTGGTTGCACGGGGTCGCGGTCCGGCTGGCGACGAAGGCCCGAGTTGCCGCCCGTCGTCCGGTCCCGCCCCCCAAGCACGACGGCCCGGTGGCCGCGTCCCCGCTGGAATCTGTGACGGCGGCGGAGCTGATGGCCGCTCTCGATGACGAACTGCTTCGCCTCCCCGAAGCCTGTAGGCGGGCCCTCGTCGCCTACTATCTGGAGGGACTTCCCCGCGACGCGGCGGCCGCCCGCCTGGGCGTTGCCCCGCGGACGCTCGACCGGCGGCTGGCCGAGGGGCGGGAGTTACTCCGGACCCGATTGTCCGCCCGGGGGCTGTCGCTGCCCGCGGCCTTTCTGGTGGTCGCGGTCGTCGAGTCCGTTGTTCCCAAGCGCGCGATGGCGGCCGCCACCGGGGCGGCCTTCGGGGAACCCGTGTCGGCCGCCGCGGCCCAACTGGCGAGCGGGTCGGGCGGCGGGCTGACCGGGGTCGGTGGGGCGGCGGTCGTCGGCCTCCTGGTGGCGTCGGCGGTCGCCGGCTGGGTTCTCGCGGGCACGGCAGGGGGGCCGCCAACGGCCGCACCCGTCGCGTTGACCCAGCAAACGTCTGAGTCGCTGCCCCCGGGTGCGACGGCGCGGCTCGGCACCGGTGTACTCCGTCACGCGGGAACCGTTCAGCTCGTTTCGGCCGCACCGTGCGGGCGCTGGGTCGCGTCCGCCGGGGCCGACCACACGGTCCGGGTGTGGGACGCACGCACCGGGGTCGCGCGGACGTGCGTCGGGACCGGGGACGAGCCGACGGCGGTGGCCGTGGCCGCCTCCGGCCGCGTGTTCGTCGCCGCCGCCGGGAAGCTGCGGGCGTGGGACCTGGGCGGGACGCAGCCGATTGCCACCTGGGTGATCGACGGGCCGTCTCACGCGATCGCGGTAACGACCGACGGCCAGAGCGCCGCCGCGGGGCTCGTCGGGGTGGTCAAAGTCGTCCGCGTCGGCGGCGCCCCCCGGTCGCTCGCCGGCCCGGAAGGGGCCGTTTCGGGCGTGGCGTTCGACCCGTCGGGGGAGCGGGTCGCGGCGGTCGACGCGACGGGGCGGGTGGCCGTCTGGGACGCCGCGAACGGAACGGAGCGATTCCGGTTCGCGCGCCCGGCGGCCGCCGGCGGGGTGGTCGCGCTGACCGCGGACGCGGTCGCCGCGGCGGGGCTCGGTTCGGTAACGGTCTGGGAGTTGGCCGCGGGCGGCAGGTCCCAGGGCTACGGTCCGACCGACGGCTGCTACTCCGACCTCGCGTTCACGCCGGACGGAAAATCGCTGGTCGGGTGCGTGGTCAACGGGGCCGCGTACCGGTGGGACCGCGCGACCGGGGCCGAGGTCCGGTCCCCGGCCCCGGGCGGGGCCCACATGGTCGGGGCGAGGATGGCCCCGGACGTGTCCCTCGCGGCCGGCCAGACCGAGTCGTCGGTCCGCGTCTGGGACCCGGCGGCCGGGGCCGAGACGGCCGCCTCGGCCGCCGCCCAGCGGGCGGGACCGTTCGAACCCGCCCTCACCGTTCTCGTGGGCCGGGACGGCCGGTCCGTTGAGACGTGTGGGCTCGCGGGCTCGACGCTGTGGGGGTTGCCCGGCGGCCGCCCGGCGGGCGGGCGGGCCGATTCCGGGCTCCTGGTCGGGCGGACGGCTGCCGGTCACGCGGTCGCCGTACCGGACGGCCGCCGCGCGGTCGTCGTCCGCCGGTCGGACGGCACCGTTATTCAGAGCTGCGAGCCGGACGAAGAAGTGGTGGCGGCCGCGGTGTCGGCGGACGGGACCGTGATCGCCGCCGTCGATCGCGAGGGCCACGGGCTGGTGCGGGCGGTCGGCGGGGAGTGGGACCGCACGTTCGTCGCCGCGGTCGACGCTTCCCCACCGGACCTGATCGGCCCGCTGTCCCTGTCGCACTCCGGCGACCGCCTCGCCGTCCCGGACCAGGCCGGGGTGAGGGTGTTGGAGCTCCCTACGCTCCGCGAACTCGGGCGGTACCCGCTCCCCGGCACGGTCGGCCGGACGCGGTTCTCGCCGGACGGCCGGACGCTGGCCGTCGCCGCCGTCCCGTCCGCGGCGGTGCCCCCCGAGGTCCTGCTCTACGAAACAGCGACGGGCCGGCTCCGGGGCCGGGTCGCGGCGCCGGAGTCGTCGCGACAGAACCCCGTGTTCGAGTTCTCCCCGGACGGCCGGTGGCTGGCGGTCGGGCGCCCCGGGGCCGTCGCCTTCTGCGACCCGCGCACGGGGGCGGAACTCACGAGGCTGGCCGCCCCGCCGTGTCCGGTGACCGCGATCGGCTTCGACCCGCTCGGCGGGTCGGTCGTGACCGCGTCGGCCGACACCACTTGTCTCGTCTGGGCCGTCCCGACCCGGCCGGCACCGGCCCGCATGACGGGCGACCGGTTCGACCGGCTGTGGGCCGCACTCTGCGACCCGGCCCCGGACGCCGCGGCCGTGGCCGCGTCCGAGTTGGCCGGCGGCGGCGACGAAGCCGTGCGTCGGGTGGTGGCGAAGCTCCGGGTCCGCGCGCCCGCCGCTGCCGAGTTGCCGGTGGGGCGGTGGCTGTCCGATCTCGACAGCCCGAACGACAGGGTCCGGGACGCCGCCGGCCGGGAGCTGGCCCGGAACCTCGGGGCGATCGCGCCGGCCCTCGAACGGGCGGCCGCCGGGGAGTTGTCGGGCGCGGCCCGCGCCCGGGTCAAGCAGTTGCTGGACCGGTACGGTCCGCCCGGGTACGCGGCGATCTCGGAGGTCCGGGCAGTCGAGGTCATCGAGTCCGTCGGCACCCCGGCCGCGCGCCAGGCGGTCCGGGAACTGGCGGCGGACCCGGCCGGCGGCCACCTCCGGCAACTTGCGACCGCGGCCCTCTCGCGGTTCAAGACGAGGGCGGCGGAACAGCCGTAGCGGTACGGCCCGCCCGCAGTACGTTCGTCGTCGAGTTCCGCGACCGCCCCTCTCCCCGGCGCGGAGGATCGGCACCACTCGGGGAGATTCGTCCGATGCTTCCGACCCGCTTCCGGCCCCGTAAACCGGGGTTCACGCTGATTGAGTTGCTGGTGGTGATCGCCATCATCGCGGTCCTGATCGGCCTCCTGCTGCCAGCCGTCCAGAAGGTCCGGGACGCCGCGGCCCGCGCCGAGAGCTCCAACAACCTGAAGCAGTGCGCCTTGGCCCTCCACGCGTTCTACGACGCCCGCAAGTTCCTGCCGCCGATCAGCGGGGGCATCCCGTACGTTCCTGCGAAGTACGACGCCGACATGAATTTCATCGGCGGCGGGTACGTCGGCCAGGGCGGCGCGAGCGGCAGTTGGCCGTTCTTCGTGTTCCCGTACCTGGAGCAGGGCGACCTGTACGCGGCGTCCGCGGTAACGCCGGACTACCCCCCCGGCGCCCAGACCTACTTCTCGGCCGACTCCAGCCGCGGGGGGCCGATCAAGGTGCTCCTCGCCCCGAACGACCCGTTCGTTGCCGAGGGGGCTTCGCCGTGGATGTGCAGCTACCTCGGGAACGGGGCCGTGCTGAACGGGCGGGGGCGGTTGCAAAGCATCTCGGACGGCACGTCGAACACCGTCCTCCTCGCCGAAGGGTACGCGGAGTACGGGTCCGGCGGCACGACCGCGACGGTGTCCGGCCACCCGCCGTTCCCCGACACCAGCCCGGAGTCGATCGCGGACCAGGGGGGCACGACGATCGGCGTGAACCGGGACGGGCGGTGGGACACGACCACCTTCGGCGACGGCTGGCTCGCGCCGCCGAAACCGTTCCCCGGCCCCGACCGGATCGAACTCTCCGGCCCCGGGTTCATCGTGATCCCGGGCGTCTTCCCGGTCGATGATGGCGGCGCGTACAGCCCGCTGTTCGACACGGCCGGCGACCGGGACAACTTCCGCGGGACGGTCCCGCAGGCTCTGAGTTCCGGGGTCCTGCAAGTCGCCCTGGCCGACGGGAGCGTGCGGAAGGTGGCCGGGTCCGTGTCGGTGGCGACGTGGGTGGCGGCGTGCACGCCCCAGAGCGGCGACCTGCTCGGATCGGACTGGTAACCGCCGGGCCGGGCGCCGCCCGCTCCGCACCCGTCGGTTTCGAATCCCGCCACGCCGGACCAAGGTTCACGAGTCATGCCCACCTTCCGCCGCAGGTTGCTGTTGTTCCTGGCCGTCGTCGCCCCGCTGTGCCTTGTCGCGGCCTCGTGCGGGCGGGCGCCGCAGGCCGGCGCCGGGCAGGCGGTCCCCCGCGCACTGCCCGGGACCACCCCGGTCGGGACCAGCGTGGTCAAGGGGCGGGTGACGCACCGGGGCCGGCCGGTTCCCGCCGGCCGGGTGCTGTTCTACTACGCCAACGGCCCGGTCCCGGTACCGGCGCCGATCAACCCGGACGGGACGTACGTGGCGTACCAGTTGCCCGCCGGCACCGCCCGCGTGGCCCTCGTCCTCGATCCGAGCGGGAAGCCGCCGGCCCAGCGGTTCGTGCCGTGGAAGAAGGGCGCCCCCGGGTGGGAGCCGGTCCCGGCCGGCCCGAGTGCCGCCCGCCCGCCGGTGCTCGCGAAGCGGACTCCGGTCACCAAGTTGATCCCCGGGCTGACCAACTTCCGCGTGCCGCCCGAGGAACGAGCGGCCCTCCAGGCCTTGCACGCCAAGTACTCGTCGCCCTACGGCAAGGACTCCCCGAAGGTCGAGGTCAGGCCGGGCGCCTCCGTCTTCGACATCGCCCTCCCGTAACCGGTTCGGACCCCAACCCCGCACAACACTCCACGGAGACGGACGTGCCCCACTCAACACCCCGCCGGGGGTTCACGCTGATCGAGTTGCTGGTGGTGATCGCCATCATCGCCGTCCTGATCGGCCTGCTGCTGCCCGCCGTCCAGAGGGTCCGGGAGGCGGCCGCGCGGGCCGAGAGTCAGAACAACATCAAGCAGGTCGTGCTGGCCACCCACAGCTACCACGACACCAGGAAGGTGATGCCCGAGGCCAACGTCGACAAGGTCGAGGACGACGGCAACGTGGCGGAGTGGACCGGGCCGGTGTTCTACCGGTTGCTGCCGTTCATGGACGGCGGCCCGGTCTACGAGGCCGGGCGGACCACCGTTAGTGCCTGGGGCGCGAACGCGTCCGAACCCGGCCCGGCCACGATCTACCAGGCGTCCGCCCCGGCCCTGAAACCCGGGCCGCGGATCAAGGCCCTGGTCAACAGGCTCGACCCGACGCTGACCGCGGACCCCGAGAACACCGGCCCGATTTCGTACCTGGTCAACCGGATGCCGTACACCGGCGGGTCGACGTTTCTGAGCATCACCGACGGGCTGAGCAACACGGTCTTTGTGGAGGAGGGGTACGCGAACTGCCGGCGGCGGAACACGGCCGGCGACGACGACCCGTCGAACGACACCGCGGGCGTCCGCCGGACGGCCTGGAACTTCGACTCCGGGTGGACCTTCGCCGCCGCTTACCCGGACATCCCGTTCGTCTGGTCGGTCCAGACGATTCCCCCGGTGTACATCTACTTCAACGACTCGTCGCCGGACGGCACGTGGTTTCAGGACCGCCCGCGGCCGGAGGACTGCGACCCGACCCGCGTCCAGGGCTTCGCCTCCGGGGTGATCCAGGTGGGCATGGGCGACGGCAGCGTCCGCAGCATCCGCCAGCGCTCCGACACGACGGCCGGGTCGTCGGTGTGGGACCAGGCCCACAACCCGACGAACGGCACCCCGCTGTCGTCGCCCTTTGAGTGAAGCCTCGCGAGCCCGGGGGCTCCGTCGGTCCGCCCGGCCGAGCCGTGATCCTGCTGCGGTGACTTCTGTCCGTACGGCATCGTACCGCTCCGTTCAGATGACCTCGCCGACCAGTGCGGGCACCCACTCGGCCCGGGTCACGACCCGGTAGTACCGCGTGGCCCGCTCGGTCACCACGCACACCACATGCAGGCCCGTGCGGTCGCGAACGAGCACGCCCTGCATGCCCTACTTGACCCGGTACCAGACGCCGTTGGCGTACCCGTAGGTCGCCGGCACCAAGACCGGCTCGGGGGACAGTGCCGCCCACGTGCCCTTCGCGACCGACTCCTTCCACATCCACCCGGTCGGGGGGAGCTTCCGCTCGGCCCGGTCCCGGTTCCCCACCGGACCACCTGGAGCCGTCCCACCACACCGGCAACAGCGTCGGGTCGGCCTGCCAGTAGAACCGGACCTCACGCTCGCCCCCGCGGTCGTGGACCCGCCCCCCCAGCCCGTGCTGCTCGAGGAGCGCGAGCGGGAGGTCACTGGTGGCGAGGGCGACGGCGGAACACACGGCTGAGCCCTCGACGCCACCTCAGAAGCACACCTTGCCCCGCACGTCGCAGGTGTCGAAGTTGTTCGCCGGGCCCGCGTACACGGCCGGCAGGTACAGCGTCGACGCGCTCCGCAGCGTGAACCTGCCGTACCGCTCGTTGACCGCGGCCTTCGCCCGCGCGACCGCCTCCCGCTTCGGGTCCGGCGGGTCGAATAGGCTCAGCTGGAACCCCCGCGCCCGACGCAACTTCGGGGCGACGACGTGCATGTGCGTGGCCGGCTGGTCGGGCCGGTACGCCCGCCGCAGTGCCGAGCGGGCCGCGTCCAGCAGCTCGTCGAGCCGGTCGGACGGGACCGGCAGCTTGCACAGGCCGGCCGTGGACGCGCCGTCCTTCCAGCTCAAGTGGACGCCCAGCGCGTCGGTGCGGACGTGGTGGAAGTGCAGCTCCTCGATGAGCCGCTCGGTGTGCCGCACGCACCACGCCCACAGCACCGCCGGGTCCTCGACGTGGCCCTTCAGGCTCCCGCCCCGGGCCAGCACCTGGTGCGGGGACCGCTCGGGGCGGATCGGGGTCACCGGGTGCCCGTTGAGTTCGAGCCACAGTTCGTACCCGGTCTTCGTGAGGAGCTGCTTGATGAGCTTCCCGTCGGCCAGCGCGAAGTCGAGGCAGGTCCGGATGCCGTACGGCGCGAGCCGCGCGGCCCGCCGGCCCCCGATGCCGCTGATCTCGGTCGCCGGCATCGTGGCCAGGAGCGCCCGCTCGTGGTCCCGGTCGGTCACCGTGACCGCGCCGAACGGCTTGGCCGTGTCGCTGAACAACTTCGCGAGGGTCCGCGTCCGGGCCACGCCGATGGTCACCGGCAGCCCGCACGCTTCGAGGACGTGGTCCCGAACGGCGAGCGCCGCGTCGTGGAGGGACTGACCGGCCCGCGGGGCCTGGGCGCGGAAGAAGAACTCGTCGATGGAGTAGTATTCGAGCGGGCCGAAGTGCCGGCCCACCGCCTCCAGCATCTTCCGCGACAGGACCTCGTACCAGTAGAAGTCCCGCTTCACGTACACCCCGTGGGGGCACAGCTTCACCGCGTCCCAGATCGGAGCGCCGGTTTTGACGCCGGCGGCCCTCATCTCGTAGCTCCTGGCGATGACGCACGCCCCGTTGTTGCCCAGCACCCCGACCGGCTCGCCCACCAAGTCCGAGTGCTGCACCCGCTCCGCGCTCACGTAGAAGCAGTCCGCGTCGAGGTGCCCGACCATGCGTCGTTCTCCCTGCCGATAGTGATTGGGTGCTCACTATCAACGGGTGAAGTATTACACTCATCTGAGGTGAGGTCCAGCCGCAGGAGGGGGTTGAGCGTGTTCCGATTTGTTCCCGTACCCGAGTCCCGCCGTGCCGACCACTCCCCGCGCCGCCGTCGAGGCCGCCCGAGCCCTGGTCGAGTCCCTCGCACCACTGAGGACCCCGCCGACGGTCCGCGTGGCCGACGCCGAGGAGGGTGTGGCCTGTCTGGTCCTGGTGTGGGACGCAAAGCGGGCCATGCCCACGGTGCGGTGGCGGTCCCCGGGCGGGCGGACCGGGTGCAAGGCCGACGTGGTGGCGGTGGTCGCCGCGGCCGGCCGGTCGCTGACCCGCAAGGAGGTGCTCCGGGCGCTCAAGGCCGCGGGGAAGAGGCACGGGCCGGGGACCGTCGACAAGGCGCTGGCCGACCTCACCGCGGGGGGCGAGTTGGTGAACCCGCGGGACGGGCGGGGCTACCGACTACCGACCTGGAGGAAGGACGCGACCCCGAGTTTGTTCGAGTAACCGGCCCCGGCAACGGACCTCACCGCCTACCGGTACTGCGCGGTAGGCTCGACCCACACCAACGGAACCCGCGCCGATGGACGACATTGCCGAGAGCGTACTCGCCTTTCTCCGCTGGGCCGAGGCCTACCCGCTCCCGCCCGACGCGCCCACGCGACGTTCTGGCCGCCCTCCGCGACCGCCTGGACGCTGACGCCCTGGGGTGGCGGGGGCGGGCCTTCGGGGACGACCCGGAGGTAAAGGTTTTGGAGGTCGAGGTCCACCTGAGCGGCGGCCGTGTGGTCCGCGGGGCACTGGCCCGGAGGCCGAGCGAGGGCCGGGGAGAGGCCGCATAAGCGGCACATAAGCGGCACATAAGCGGCACATAAGCGGCACATAAGCGGCACCGGGAGTCCGCGTGGCCCCGCGGGGCTGGTTTCGCGGTCGGCGGGAAGCGAGCCGCACCCAACTGGGGTGCGGTCCCTCGAATCGGGTGCGGCAGCGTGCTGGGAGCTCCGAACGGTGTCGCCGGCTCACCAGTCGTTCGACGGGAGGACCAGGCCGTCGGAGTCGGACCCGAGCTGGGCGAGCAGTTGGGCCGGGGTGGCGTCCCGGAGGAACCGCACCGAGGCGTCGTCCATCGCCACGTTCACCTCGCCCGTGTGCGTGCTGCGGAAGATGGCCTGGTGGGTGTTGCACCCGGCGCAGCACCCCATGCCCTGTGCGGCCGCGTCGGTGCACCCCTGCACTTCGTCGGCCCCGCTGTTCCGGTTGTTGATGAGCACGTCGTCGCCGAAGCTGTACGCGCCAACGGAACTGGACCTGCGGTGCCCGACGGCCCAGACCCCGCTGGCGTCGGACGCGACGGTCTCCGCCCGGACCTCCCCGAGCAGGACAGTGTTCGTGGTCCCGTCGGCCATGCCGAGGATCGCGGGGCCGCGGTGCGGGCCCTTGGTGGCGACCCAGAACGGCCCGCGGGCGGTGATCGCCGACCCGCCGGTGAGGGTGAACGACCGGGTCGCGCCGTCGTAGTCGTTGTACTGGCCCGGGCCGCAGTTCGCGACGTAGCTGCCCCCCGCCCGCGCCCGAGTACGCGGTGGCGGTGTTCGGGTCCGACGGGCACAGGAACGCGGGCACGGCCGCGGCCCCGAGGGTCCGCCACCCGTCGGCCCCGGTCGGGGCCGTGGTGCTGGCCCTGACCCAGGCGGTGATCGCGGCCGACTGCTGGTTGTACAGCGCGCCCTGTTCGACGTACGGGAGCACCAGTACGAGCCAGTTCGGGCCGTACCCGGTGCTGTTCGGGGGGTTCGCGTTAGTGCCGCCCGGCGCGATCATGGCCGGCGGACGAGCTGGAGCCCGTGCTCCGCGAGCGGACCGGGTGCGAGTGCAAGTGGATGGGGGGCCCCCGACGTTCCGGCACTGGGTGCCCACGGCGCCGATCGAGGCTACCGGACTGAGGACGAGTGGCTGGCCGCGTTCGGGGAACTGAGCCGGGACGGGCTCTTCGCCACCGGCCCCGAGTTTCCCGCGCCCCTGGCAGACAAGACACCCGGGTCTCGGCCGCCCCAGCTCGCACAATCACTTCAGGTTCGGAAATGGGGATTACCAACACCGTTCTTACAACCCACCTACGAGTACCACAACGGACCGTAGGCCGGCACGATACGAGCCCCCTGGGACGGGCACGGCCCTTCGCCACTCGACGATGTCCTGCGGGGACGGCAGCGCCGTGTCAATCCACCGCCGCCACCCGGCCGGGGCGGCCGGTAGCTCGAAGTCCAGCGGTTCCCAGTAGGCGTTCATGATCAGGTGCATGAGCAACTTTTCACCGGGTAGTTCGACCCCGAACGCGATGCTGTGCGAGTTCGGACCCCAGTCGGGCTCGCTCAGCTTCACCCCGTGCCACGCTTTCTTCGCCTTCTCGATCAGGTCGGTCAGGCTCGTCCGCCGCTCCTCGTGCGAAGTGTCGCGGAGCAGCCGCCGAGAGAGGAGTAGTTTGACGAACCGGTGGACGTCGGCGTGCTTCTCGACCAGGGACCAGTCGAACCAGTTCGCCTCAGTGTCGTGGCAGTAGAAGTTGTTGTTCCCGGCCTGCGTCCGCCGCACCTCGTCGCCCATCAGGATCATCGGGACCCCGAGGGCGAGCACCGTGACGGTGTGGAAGTTTTTTACCTGCCGGTTCCGCAACTCCTCGACGGCGGGGTCGCCGGTCGGCCCCTCGGTGCCGCAGTTCCAGCTCTTGTTGTCGCTGGCCCCGTCCCGGTTCCCCTCGCGGTTGGCCTCGTTGTGCTTCTCGTTGTAGCTCACGAGGTCGTTGAGGCTGAACCCGTCGTGGCACGTCACGAAGTTGACGCTCTGCTCGGCCTCGCGGGCCTTGTGTCCGTACACCTCGTGGCTGCCCAGCATCCGGTCGGCGAACTTCCCGACGGTGCCGGCCTCGCCGCGGAAGAAGTCGCGGGCGTCGTCGCGGAACCGGCCGTTCCACTCCTTCCACGTGTCGCCGACGAAGCTGCCGACCTGGTACAACCCGGCCGCGTCCCACGCCTCGGCGATCAGCTTGGTGCCGGCCAGGTCGGGGTCCGACTCAATGTCCCACAGCACCGGCGGGTTCGGCAGCGGGTGCCCGTCCGGACCGCGCGAGAGGATGCTGGCGAGGTCGAACCGGAACCCGTCCACGTGCATCTCGGTGACCCAGTACCGCAGGCTGTCCACGATCATCCGCCGCACGACCGGGTGGTTCGCGTTGACCGTGTTGCCGCACCCGGAGTAGTCCGCGTACCGCCCGCCGCCGTGCTCGAGCATGTAGTACGTCGGGTTGTCGATGCCGCGGTAGCACAGCGTCGGCCCGTCGTGCCCGCCCTCGGCGGTGTGGTTGTACACCACGTCGAGGATGACCTCGATCCCGGCCCGGTGCAGCGCCTTCACCATGTCGCGGAACTCGTTCACCGGCCCGAGCGGGTCGGGGCGCGAGCTGTACTGCGGGTGCGGCGCGAAGTACGACACGGTCTGGTAGCCCCAGTAGTTCACCAGCCCGGCCGGGCAGGCGTGCGTGTCGTAGGCGTGGACCGGGAGCAACTCGACCGCGGTGATTCCGAGGTCCTTGAGGTACGGGATCTTTTCGACGAGGCCGGCGTACGTGCCGCGGGCCGGCTCGGCGACACCGGAACTCGGGTGCCGGGTGAACCCGCGGACGTGCATCTCGTAGATCACCGTCCGGGACGACGGGAGCCGCAGCGGTGCGTCCCCCTCCCAGTCGTACGCGCGGGGGTCCACGACGACGCTCTTCATCGCGGTCCCGGCGTTGTCGCCGGGCTTCCGTGCGGCGTCCGGGTGGTAGTTCTTCGGCACAGCCAGGCCGTACCCGTACGGGTCGATCAGCACCTTGGTCGGGTCGAACCGCAACCCCTCCGCGGGCTCGTTCGGCCCGTGGACGCGGTAGGCGTAAAGCTGCCCCGGCCCCGCCCCGGGGACGAACGTGTGCCAGTAGTGGTACGTCCGGTTCTTCACCGGGTCGAGCGTGACGACGCTCGACGGCCGGGCGTCGTCCTCACGGGCGAAGAACAGCAGCTCCACGCCGGTCGCGGTGCGCGAGAACAGACTGAAGTTGACCCCACCATCAAGTACCGTTGCCCCGAGGGGCGAGGGGCGGCCGGCGATCACGGCGTTCATGGCGAATCACTTGTGGGAGAGGGTTTCGGGTGCGATGAAGCTTCGAGTGAGGGGTTGTGTTCCGCCGGTGCCGCGGAGGAACCGGGCGCCGCGGCCGGTACGGGCTCGCCCGCGATCCGCTCCATCAGGTAGTAGAAGACCGGGGTGAGGAAGATGCCGAAGAGGGTGACCCCGAGCATGCCGGCGAACACCGCGACCCCCAGCGCCCGCCGCATCTCGGCGCCGGCGCCCGCGGCCAGCACCAGCGGGACCACCCCGAGGATGAACGCGAACGACGTCATCAGGATCGGTCGCAACCGCAACCGGCACGCCTTTACGGCCGCGTCGAACGCCGGCAGTCCCTTCGCCCGCTCTTCCTTGGCGAACTCGACGATCAGGATGGCGTTCTTCGCCGCGAGACCGACCAGCACCACGAACCCGATCTGCACGAAGATGTTCACGTCCATCTTCGCGATCGCCACGCCGGCGACCGAGCACAGCAGGCACATCGGCACCACCAGGATCACCGCGAACGGCAACCGGATGCTCTCGTACTGTGCGGCGAGCAGCAGGTACACCAGCACGACCGCGATCGCGAACACCACGATGGCCGTGTTCCCGGCGCGGATCTGGAGTAGCGTCAGTTCGGTCCACTGGTAGTCCATGCCCTGCGGGAGCGTCTTGGTTGCGATCACGTCGATCGAGGAGATCATCTGCCCGGAACTCACCCCCGGCAGCGAGGCGCCGTTGATCGCCGCCGCCGTGAACCCGTCGTACCGGGTGACCATCACCGGCCCGCCGACCGGCTGGACGTCGGCGATGCTGCCGAGCGGCACCATCTTCCCCTCGCCGTTGCGGACCTTGAGCTGCTTGACGTCGTCCGGGGTGAGCCGCCGCCCGGGGTCGGCCTGGAGGTTCACCTGCCACGTCCGGCCGAACTCGTTGAAGTCGTTCGTGTAGTACCCGCCGAGGTACACCTGGAGCGTGAGGAACACGTCGTTCATGGGCACGCCCATCGACATGCACTTGGTGCGGTCCACGTCCACGTACATCTGCGGCGTGTTCGACCGGAACGGGGTGAAGAGCCCGACGAGGCCCGGGGCCTGGTTCCCGTCGGCGACCACCGTGTCGGCGGCGGCCTGGAGCGGGGCCAGCCCTTGCGCCCCGAGGTCCCGGATCATGACCTTGAAGCCGCCGGCGCTGCCGAGCCCGTCCACCGGCGGCGGGGGGAACACGGCGACCGCCGCCCGCTCCACCCGCCGGAACAGCTCGGCCCGCAGCTTGCCCATGACCGCCGGCCCCTGCAACTCGGCGGCGTGCCGGTTGTGGAACTCGTCGAGGACGACGAACATCGTCCCGAAGTTCGACCCGTTCGCGTTCTGGACCACCGACGTGCCGGGGATGGTGATCGTGTGGGTCACGCCGGGGATGCCGGGGTAGTTCTCCCGGTCCTTCGGGTCGCCGCGGGCGATCCGCTCGGCCTCCGCCATCACGGCCGCCGTCCGCTCCAGCGACGCGGCGTCCGGGAGTTGCACGTTCACGACGAGGTAGCCCTTGTCCTGCGTGGGGATGAAGCCGGTCGGCACCGTGGTGAACGCCTTGTACGTCAGGAACAGCAGCCCGCCGTACACGACGAGCACGATCAGCGACAGCCGCATCAGCCAGCCGACGGCCCCCGCGTACGCCGACGAGCCGCGGTCGAACCCGGCGTTGAACAGCTTGAAGAACCAGCCGAGGGAGGCGTTCAGCAGCCGCGTGAGGGGGTCGGTCTGCTCGGCCTTGGGCTTCAGGAGCAGGGCGCAGAGGGCCGGGCTGAGCGTGAGCGAGTTGAGCGCCGAGAAGAATGTCGAGACGGCGATGGTGACCGCGAACTGCTTGAAGAACTGGCCGGTGATGCCGCTGATGAACGCGCACGGGACGAACACCGCCATCAGCACCAGCGAGATGGCCACGATGGGCGACGCCACCTCGTCCATCGCGGCGCGCGCCGCCTCCCGCGGGGGGAAGCCGTGCGCGAGCTTGTGCTCGACCGCCTCGACGACGACGATCGCGTCGTCGACCACGATGCCGATGGCGAGGACGAGCCCGAGGAGCGACAGGTTGTTCAGGCTGAAGCCGATCACCGCCATCGCCGCGAACGTGCCGATGATCGCGACCGGCACGGCGACCAGCGGGATCAGCGTCGCCCGCCAGCTCTGGAGGAACACCAGGACCACGACGGCCACGAGGATGATCGCGTCCCGCAGGGCGTTGAACACCTCGGCGATCGACTCCTCGACGAACGGCGTCGTGTCGTAGACGATGGCGTAGTCGACGCCGCCCTTGAACTCCTCCTTCAGCTCCTCCATCCGCTTCTTGATCCGCTCGGCCGTCTCGATCGCGTTCGACCCCGGGAGCTGGTACACCGGCAGCCCGACCGACGGCCGGCCGTCGAGGGTGCACCCGGTGTCCTCGTTCTTCGCGCCGCGCTGGATGCCGCCGACCTCCCGCTCGACCCCGGCCTCGTCCTTGATCTTCCGCTTGTCCGACACCACGTCGCGGAGCCGGGTGACGGCCCCCTTGTCGCTGATGTTGAGGATGACGTCACCGAACTCCGCGTCCGTGATGAGCCGCCCCTGGGTGCTGAGGGTGTACTGGAACGCCTGGCCGGTCGGTACCGGCGGCCGCCCGAGGCTGCCGGCGGCCACCTGCACGTTCTGCGCCTTCAGGGCGTTGACGACGTCCGGGGCGGTCAGGTTCCGGGACGCGACCTTGTCCGGGTCGAGCCAGATCCGCATGCTGTAGTCGAGCTGGCCGAACATCGTCACGTCGCCCACGCCCGGGAGCTTCTTCAGCTCGTCGACGACCCGGATCGTGGCGTAGTTGCTGAGGTACAG
Organism: Gemmata sp.; assembly: GCF_051859125.1. Taxonomy (NCBI): domain Bacteria; kingdom Pseudomonadati; phylum Planctomycetota; class Planctomycetia; order Gemmatales; family Gemmataceae; genus Gemmata; species Gemmata sp. Next base: position 5,587 of record NZ_JBHYGG010000255.1, on the reverse strand, counting down.
CTGGTCCCGCGAGTTGTCCGGGGACAGCAGGTTAACCACGAGCAGGATGTTCGGGGACTTCTTCTTGACGCTCACGCCGGTCTGCTTGACCTCGTTCGGGAGCGTCGGCAGGGCGAGGTTCACGCGGTTCTGGACCTGGACCTGGGCGATGTCCACGTCCGTCCCGACCTCGAACGTGACGGTCAGCACGTACGTGCCGTCGTTGGTGCACTGCGACGACATGTACAGCATCTTCTCGACGCCGATCACCTGCTGCTCGATGGGCGAGGCGACCGTCTCGGCCACGACCGTCGAGCTGGCCCCGGTGTACGTGCACCGGACCTCGACGCTCGGCGGCGCGATCTCCGGGTACTGCGCGATCGGCAGCTTGCGGACCGAGAGCAGCCCGGCGATCACGATGACCACCGAGATGACGGCGGCGAAGATGGGCCGATCGATGAAGACCTTGGAAAATCCGGACACGGTGCGTCCTCGCGGGGGTGGTTGGGGGACCGGCGGCCGGGCTCACTTCGTGGCGGGCTTCGGGTCGACGACCATGCCGGGGCGGACCCGCTGGATGCCGCTGACGATGACCCGGTCGCCCGGGGCGAGCGGCCGCGGCTTCCCCTCGCCGGGAACCACCACCGACTCCACCACCCGCAGGTCCCCCTCCAGGGCGCCGGTGGCGGCGTCCATCCGGACCGCCTTGTTGTCCGCCCCGACGACGTACAAGTGGCGGATCCCCTGGTCCGACCCGAACGCCGAGTCAGGCACCAGCATCGCCTTGACCGGTTCGCCGATGGGCACGCGGACGCGGGCGTACATGCCGGCGGCGAGGAGCCGCTGGCCCTTATCGGGCCTGGGGTTGTCGAACCGGGCCTTCATGCGGATGGTCCCGGTTTTGGGGTCCACGCGGTTGTCGGAGAAGTTGATGAGGCCCTTCAGCGGGTAGGTGGTGCCGTGGACCGCCACCCCGGCCTCGGCGGGAATCTCGCCGGCCGCGGGCGCCTTGATCTTGCCGTCCCGCACCGCCTGCTGGATCCGCTGGAGCGTGTTCTCGTCGGCGTCGAACGCGACGTCCATCTTCTCGTCCGCGACGACGGTCGTGAGCAGCGTGGTGGACCCGATGCCGCCGGTCACCAGGTTGCCCGGGGTGACGAGCTTGTCGCCGACCTTCCCCGCGATTGGTGCCCGGACCGTGCAGTACCCCAGGTTCAGCTCGGCGTTCCGAACGTTCGCCTTGGCCTCCTCGATCTTGGCGTCGCTCTGCTTGATCTTGGCGGCCGAGGCCCTGCCGGTCGCGACGGCCTCGTCGTACATGCCCTTGGCCACGTCCCGCGTGGCCTCGGCCCCCACCCCCTTCTTCAGCGCGGTCTCCTCCCGGTCGTAGGAAATCTTGGTCGTCGCCTCGCGGCTCTTCGCGCGGATCAGGTCGGCCTCGGCGGTCGCCAGGTCGGCCTCGGCGGTCGCCCGGCTCGCCTTCGCCCGGGCCAGGTCGGCCTTGTACGGCTCGGGGTCGATCTCGCACAGCAGCGCGTCCCTCTTCACCTCCGTCCCCGGTTCGAACGCCACGTCCATCAGGTAGCCGCTGACCCGCGCGCGGATCTCGACCTGTTCGAGGGGCTCCGCCCGGCCGGTCGCCAGTTCGTACCGGGTGACCGTCCTCTCGGCCGGCGGGGCGACGGTCACGATCGGCGGGGGCAACTCGGCCTTGCCGGCGTCGCCGGACTTGCCGCAACCGGCCGCGAGGGCGAGGGTCGCGGCGAGGAGGCCGGCCCGGGCCAACAACATGTCAAGGGTCATAGGGGTCTCTGGTGAAGGTCGGTGCGGGCGGTTCGCCCGTGGCCGATGCGGGCGGGCACGGCTGGTTGGCTTGCCCTCAGGCGGTCGTCGGGGGCAGGGCGGCCCGGTTCGGGTTCAGGAACCACTCCGCCGGCATCGTCGCGAACAGGTGCATGACCCGCGCCACGACCCCGGTCCACCCGGACTGGTGGCTCGCTCCGAGCCCGGCACCGTTGTCCCCGTGGAAGTACTCGTAGAAGAGCACCAGGTCCTTCCAGTGCGGGTCGGTCTGAAACGTCTCGGAGCCGCCGTACACCGGGCGGCGGCCGTCGGCGCCCCGGAGGAACATGTTGGCCAGCCGGCGGCCGATCTCCTCGGCCACCTGGTACAGCGTCATGTGCCGCCCGGACCCGGTCGGGCACTCGACGGTGAAGTCGTTGCCGTAGTAGGAGTAGTACTGGAGCAACGAGCGGATGATGAGCGCGTTGACCGGCACCCAGATCGGCCCGCGCCAGTTCGAGTTCCCGCCGAACATCCCGGTGTCCGACTCGGCCGGGAGGTAGCCCACCCGGTAGTCCTGGCCCCCCACGTTCATCACGAACGGGTGCGCCTCGTGGTACTTCGACAGGGACCGGATGCCGAACTCGCTCAGGAACTCGTTCTCGTCGAGCATCTTCTCCAGCACCCGGCGGAGCCTGGTCTCGTCGAGGATCGACGCCAGGTGCCGGCCGGCGCACCCCCGCGCCCCGGGGTCGTGGATCGCGGCGCGGACCTCGGGCCGGGACTCGAGGAACCACCGGAGCCGCTCGCCCAGTTCCGGGTACTTCGCGAGCACCCGGCCGTCGTACACCGTGGCGGCGCACAGGGGCAGGAGCCCGACCATCGACCGCACCTTCAGCCGCTCGGACCGGCCGTCGGGCAGCCGCAACACGTCGTAGAAGAAGCCGTCCTGTTCGTCCCACATCCCGGTCCCGTTCCCGACGTGCGTCATGGACGACGCGATCCATAAGAAGTGCTCGGTGAACTTCAGGACCATGTCCGCATAGTCCGGGTCGCTCAGGGCCAGTTCGGCCGAGATCTGGAGCATGTTCTGGCAGAACAGCGCCATCCACGCGGTCCCGTCGGCCTGCTCCAGGTAGCCGCCGGTCGGCAGCGGCGAGCTGCGGTCGAACACGCCGATGTTGTCGAGGCCCAGGAACCCCCCCTCGAACACGTTCCGCCCGGTCCGGTCCTTGCGGTTCACCCACCAGGTGAAGTTCAACAGGAGCTTCTGGAAGCTGCTCTTGAGCCACTCCCGGTCGCCCTCGCCGCCCTGGAGCTTTTCGAGGCTGTAGGTGAAGTACGTGGCCCAGGCGTGGACCGGTGGGTTCACGTCTCCGAAGTTCCACTCGTAGGCCGGGATCTGCCCGTTCGGGTGCATGTACCGCTCGCGGAGCATGAGCTTGAGCTGCTGCTTCCCAAAGTCCGGGTCCACGAGGGTCAGGGCCAGGACGTGGAACGCGAGGTCCCACGCGGCGTACCACGGGTACTCCCATTTGTCCGGCATCGAGATCACGTCGCCGTTGTACATGTGGTGCCAGTGGTCGTTCCGGGGCGACGCCTTGCGGGTCGCCTTGAACGGGTCGGAGCCCCGCTCCTCCAGCCACTTGTCCACGTCGTAGTGGTAGAACTGCTTGCCCCACATCATGCCGGCCAGCGCCTGCCGCATCACGTTCGCGCCGTCCGCCCCGAGCTTGGCGGGGATGACGCCCGCGTAGAACTCGTCGGCCTCCGCGCGGCGCGCGTTCAGCACCGAGTCGAACGCGGCCCCGAACGGCGCGCCCTTCGAGCCGTTCGCCCGGGCGATCGCCTCGGGCGGCGCGTCGGAGAGCCGGACCTGCACCGTCCGCGACCCGCCCGCGGGAACGGTGAGGCGGTAGTGGGCCGCGACCTTCGTGCCGGTCTTCTGCGGGTTCACCACCCCCTCGCGGCCGTGGACGACGTGGTCGTGGATACTGTCTTTCACGAACGGGGTGCGGTTGGGGATGCCGAAGACACGCTGCGTGTTAGTTTCGTTCTCGGTGAACAGGAGCGGGGGGTTGCCGTCGCAGTACAGGTACCGGTCGCCGAGGGCCGTGTGGGCCGCGTGGACGACGCCCCGGCCGGGACCGTCGGCCTCCTGCCGGAGGGTCGGCCGCTCCGGAGAGGTGAGCCAGGACCACTCGTTGCGGAACCAGAGCGTCGGCAGGACGTGCGCGGTCGCGGCCTCGGGGCCGCGGTTGTGGACGGTGACGCGGACCAGCACGTCTTCGGGCGACGCCTTGGCGTACTCGACGAACACGTCGAAGTACCGGTTCTCGTCGAACGCGCCGGTGTCGAGCAACTCGTACTCGTAATCGGTGCGGGACCGCGCCTTGTTGGTGCGGACCAAGTCGTCGTACGGGAACGCGGCCTGTGGGTACTTGTACAGGCACTTCATGTACGAGTGCGTCGGCGTGCTATCGAGATAAAAGTAGTATTCCTTCACGTCCTCGCCGTGGTTCCCCTCGGCGTTCGTGAGACCGAACAGCCGCTCCTTAAGAATCGGGTCCGTCCCGTTCCACAGGGCGACGGCGAGGCACAGGTGCTGCTTGTCGTCGGACACCCCGGCGATGCCGTCCTCGCCCCACCGGTACGCGCGGGACCGGGCCTGGTCGTGGCTGAAGTAGGCCCAGGCGTCGCCGGCCTCACTGTAGTCCTCGCGGACGGTCCCCCACTGCCGCTCGCTCAGGTACGGCCCCCACTTCTTCCACGGGGCGGTCTGGTCCCGGGCCTCCCGGAGTCGGGTCTGTTCCGCGTTCATCGAGGCACTCGCTTCGGGTTGGGGTGCGGTTCGGGTCGAGCCGGGTGCCCCGTCCCTGAGGGCCGGGCGCGACGGCCGCGCCCGGCACGGGGGTCAGTCGCGGGGCAGCCGGAGCAGGTACCGGTAGTGCCCCGGTACGGACTCCAGTTCCGCGCCCTCGTCCGGCTCGAACGGCCGGCGGTCGTCCCACGGGGTGTCGGTGGGCGGGAGCGACCAGAAGTGCCCGTCCGCGTCGCGGACGACCCACTGGCCGCTGGCCCGGGCCACATAAATGTCCAGACGGTTCCGCGTCGAGATCATCACTCGCTCCTTGAGTTCGGGCCGGGGATCGGGAGGGTGCTTACTTCTTGTCGCCCGCGGGTGGGTCGCCGTCGGGCTGCTGCAACCGGACCAGCGCGAACTGCTGCCGCTTGTCCTTGCCGTAGTGGACGAGCATGGTCGTCTCGTCCCTCGTCAGGTTCGCGACCCCGGCCTCGTACACCGGGCTCTTGCGGTCGGCGACGGTCCACGCGGCCCGCTGCGTCTTCGGGTCCACCGACCCGTACACGGGCTCGTCGGTGTCGGTCAGCGCGTTGTAGTAGTTCCCCCGGATCAGCCCGCCCTTGCTCACCGCGAGCTGGAAGATGTTGGTGGACTTCTCCTCGCCCGCGCCGACCATCGCGAACACGCCCAGCGGCTGGAAATCGTCGGGCTTGGGCTCGTCCTTCGCCGGCGCGCCGGTCGCCGCGAGGTCCGTGGCCTGCTGGGCGAACTGCGCGGCCGGCACCTCGGTCTGGTTCACGGTCACGGTGTCCCCCGAGTACACGACGGTCTCGCCGTAGTCGTAGTACACCGGCTCGGCCGGGTAGCCGCCGTAGGTCGCGACCGCGCCCCACGCCGGCGCGCTCCAGACCCGGGCCGCGGTCCACCCGGCGGCGAACCACGCCCCGGGGTACTGCGCGTACCACCCGGGGCGGAAGGCGTTGTAGTACCCGAAGTTCGTCCGCACGGCCCCGCCGGTCGCGG